>JAPYTO010000033.1 GCA_029941865.1 Fuerstiella sp.
CGTGCTTTTCTCCGGACGCTGCGATACTATTGGCCGCTCCTCGGTGTTGTTCTCAGAAGATCCGAAAAGCAACACACAGCGCTCCCCACCATCACCACGTTAAGAGGTCCTCGACATGACGACGCACGCCAGCTCAAACGGAACACTCAGTCGCCGCGCCTTTGTTCAGGCTGTCGGCGGAACAGCAGCACTCGCCGCTCTGGGAGGCAGCAGCCTTAACGCCGCTTTGTTCGCCGGACCAACGCCAACCAGCGCAGCCGAAACGGCAGTCACTGAGTTCTACAAGACATTGTCTGAAAAGCAGCGACGTCAGATTGTATTTTCGTTTAATCACGAACTGCGAAGCCGCATTAACGCGAACTGGCATATCACGAAGCCGGAAATCGGTCAGGATTTTTACACCGACAAGCAGCGGACCCTGATTGATCAGGTTGTGCGCGGCATGACCAGCGAGGATGGTTACGAACGAATCAAGCGTCAGATGGACGATGACGCAGGGGGAATCGAACAATTCAGCGTGGCGGTCTTCGGTGAACCGGGTGAGGGGGATTTTGAATTCGAACTGACCGGCCGACACCTGACTATGCGAGCTGACGGGAACAGCGTCGATAAGGCAGCGTTTGGCGGGCCGATCATCTACGGTCACGGCGAAGAAGAAGTCGCTGACAACATGTATTACGGTCAGACGAAGCAAACGAATGAGGTCTTCAAGTCACTGGACGCCGGTCAGGCCAAAAAGGCCCTGATCACCAAAGCACCGCCCAAAGAAAACGCCGTGCAAATTCAGGGCGACGGAGGAAAGTTTGCCGGGATTGCAGTCAGCGAATTGAAAGACGACCAGAAGCAGCTGGTGGAAAAGACGCTGGGCGTGCTGCTGGCTCCGTACCGTCAGGAAGACCGCGACGAAGTCATGGAAATCGTCAAAGAAAGTGGTGGAGTCGATAAGCTGCACATGGCCTTCTACAAGAAGGGCGACCTGGAATCCGACAAGGTCTGGGACATGTGGCGAGTCGAAGGCCCAGCCTTTGTGTGGCACTTCCGAGGTGCACCGCATGTGCATGCCTACATCAACATCGGTCACCGGAAAACAACGTAAGCGAAACCGCGTGAGTCGTTGATTCCGTGTGGTTTAAGTTTGTATTCAAACGATTTCCAGAAGCCCGGCATTTCAAAAATGCCGGGCTTCTTTGCAAAACCGGACGCCCGACTGTCTTCGGCCCTCCGTGTACCAGCTATAAGCGCCAGCGAGCGGGTCTCGTGCGCTTGTGAAATCAGCAATCAGCCAGTGTTGGGTGTTGTGTCCGGGAAACAGGTAAACGGCAGAACCACAAGGAAATTCCCTCCATTTGCAGGATTCTCATCGCAGCTGTTCGGTTTTACCATAGCCCGACGGCAAATGTCCGTAGGCAATACAATATGGCCGGTTGAACCTGGCTTGAGGATTCGGGGCAGAGAAGCCGCCTCGAGCTGACCGGAAGACCCCGTCCTTTGTGAAAATACTGGTGTGAGTCTGCAGCTGTTAAAAAAAATCGGGCATCACCTGGGAGTCGACACGGCCGTTGGCTACGCCGTGGCGGCACGGGGCTGGCAATTGCTGACCGGACAGCTGACGATGCTGTTGATTGTCTTCTGCCTGACGGAAGTGGAACAGGGCTACTACTACGCTTTCTTCTATCTGCTGGCGATGCAGATCTTTGTCGAACTGGGTCTGCACGTCGTCATCATCAGTGTCGCCAGTCACGAATGGTCGCAGCTGCGAATGGTGGACGACAAGGTCGCAGGAGATCCATGCGCATTGTCACGGCTGGCATCGTTAAGCAGGATGGCAGCGCGATGGTATCTGCTGGCGGCCGGCGCATTTGTCGTTGTGATTGCGATCGCCGGATACGTGTATTTCAGCTGGCCGACAGGACAGACTCCGGCCGGCCTGAACGTGTCTGAATGGGCAGCTCCCTGGACATCGCTGGTACTACTGACAGGAATGCAGCTTGTGCTGCTGCCCATGAGTTCCATTCTGGAAGGATGCGGTCAGCTACCGACGATCAACAAGGTACGGTTCTGGCAGGGAGTCGCGGGCTCGGCCGTTGTCTGGTCCATGATGTCCACTGGCTTCGGACTCTGGGCACTGTCCGGTTCTGCGGCCGTTCGTTTGTGCGGGGAGACCTATCTTGTCCGACGTCGGTTTGGACAGTTCTTTGCCTCACTGAAAGACGGAGATTCGGGGCAGGCGATCGACTGGAAGTCGGAAGTCGTCCCACTGCAGTGGCGAATTGCCATTCAGGGCACCCTGCACTGGTTTGCCACACACCTGGCGGGTCTGGTAATTTTCAAGTGTCATGGCGAAGCCATGGGAGGACGGTTCGGGCTGATGTGGACTGTGCTGACAGCCATGCAGTCAGCATCGATGGCATGGGTTGAAACGCGTCGCCCATTGTTCGGTCAGTTGATTGCCGAACGAAAATATGAAGAACTGGATCGGCTGTTTTTTCGACTCAGTCGAATTTCACTGATTTTGATTGCGGTCGGCGGAGCAACGTTCACGGCAGGAGTTTACGTGGTCAACGAATTCCCGAACACTATCTTCACTCACATCGCCTCACGCGTGCCCGACGTCTGGTCCACTGCCATTTTTGCGATGGCTTTTTTCGCTTTTCAACCAGCACTGTGCACTAATATTTACGTGCGCGCACACAAACGGGACCCGTTCCTGATTCCGGCCATCGTTTCCAGTCTGACTATCGCTGTGCTCGTCTTCTGGCTGGGAAGAGCATACGGAATCGAGGGCAGTGGATATGGGTATCTGCTTGGCGTTGGTGTTGTTCAAACTCCACTTTGGGTTCTCGTTTGGTATAGATGCCGAAAATCCTGGCATGCCGAGGAGACCACCACGTGAGCATGCCACTGCCGGCCCCGGAACTGCAGGAAACGGCCTGTCCATTGTGCGGAAAGGCCGACTCTCACACAGTGTTGCAAACCGTTGATCACCTGTGCGGTGTACCGGGCACCTATTCGGTCGCGCGTTGTGAAAAATGCGAACACGTTTTCATGAACCCCCGACCAACGACGGAGACATTGCACCTTTGTTATCCCGATCACTACGGACCGCACGTTTCGGCTCCGCCGACGGATAACAGCAACAATTCCGAGCCTCAGCCGGAAACGCCGTGGTATTTACGATTTTTGCCACTGCGTTATGTTCCCGGACTAAGATCCCTTTACTACTGGCTTACAAATGACCGTGGACAGCTGCTGCCACATAAACCTTTTGAAAGCGAAGACAATGTTCCACCAAGAGCCCTCGAACTGGGTTGTGCTACCGGTGGGTATCTTTCAAGACTTGTTGCCATCGGGTGGGACGTTGTCGGTGTCGAGCCCAGCGAAGCGGCATCTGAAAAGGCACGCGAATGTGGCTTTTGCGTGCACACGGGCGTCCTTGACGATGTATCGTTGCCCGCAGCATCCTTTGACTGTGCTGCCGCGTGGATGGTGATCGAACATGTCGTGGATCCAATCACGACTCTGCGGCAATTGCACGACCTGCTGAAACCGGGCGGGCAATTGCTGATCAGCGTTCCAAACGGTGGTTGCTGGGAACGCTTGCTGTTTCGTTCTTCGTGGTATGTCTGGGAACTTCCTCGGCATCTGCACTACTTCACGCCGACGAGCATTCGCAAGGTTCTTGAGACCAGCGGATTTGTAAACGCCACGGTCATCCATCAAAGAAATGTGCTGTACATCATTGGCAGCCTTGGGATCTTCCTTGGACAGTTCTCACTGACAAGGAGCGTCGGCAAACGTCTACTGAAGTACCCGGATTCACCGAACATGTGGGTTCAACTGGCGATCAGCCCGTTGGCGCATCTGCTGGCGATTTTTCGGCAGGGCGGACGTCTGACGATTACGGCCGAACGCCCTTTGACGACACGGTATGAGTGCGGTCTTGCAGAGGGTGCCAAACTGTGAAGATTCTTTTTTTGTCATCGGGCTCACGAGTCCCGTCGTCGCGATTTCGCATTCTGCCATACGTTCGCCACTTTCGAGCAGAGGGCCACACGTGTGTTGTGGCAAACAGCTTTCCTCAGAAGTACGACTACTTTCCCTGGATGGGGTTCCGCCCCAGCCAACTGCTGAAGCGTAGTGTGCGATGGTGGCACTGGTTGCGTGCCAGGTTGACCGGTTTTGACATTATATTCATCGATCGGGAAATATTTGACAACGCCACGACAGACGCCGAAGAACGATTCAGGCAGTGTTGTCGAAAATTAGTGCTGGATCTTGATGATGCCGTTTTCCTGCGTCACCCACAAAAGTTTGACCGGCTGTTGAACATGGCCGATTTGGTCGTCTGTGGCAATCGTTTCCTGATCGAGAAGGTACAACCCAACAACGACCGCACGTTGCTCATCCCCACATGTGTTGACATGATTGACTACGAGATGCGGGATGCCAGTGGCGGCGGTCGCCCGGTGGTCGGGTGGATGGGAACGACAGGGAACCTAAAATACATCGATGTCGTCGCAGAAGCGTTAAGAACCGTGGCTCGCGATGTGGAATTCGAATTTCGCGTGGTGGTCCCCGATGTGTCACCGCTTAATGACATCAACCTGGACGGCGTCAACGTCGTCCACGAACCATGGCAGCCGCAAGCTGAGGTGAAGCAGATTCAATCCTTTGACATCGGACTGATGCCCCTGTTTCCGGACCAGGAATGGGATGTTTATAAGTGCGGACTGAAACTGATTCAGTATCTGGCCGTGGGAGTGCCGGGGATTGCTGCTCCGGTCGGAGTGAACGTTGAGATCATCGACGAAAACCGAAACGGTTTTGTCGCCCAGGAGACTGCAGAGTGGTGTCACGCACTCCGCACTCTGCTGCACGATTCACGCATGTGCCAAGCGATGGGCGAGCGAGGGAGACATGCCGTGACCGAGAGATATTCGATTCAGGCTAACTATCCAGTCCTGCGGGACGCACTGACGAAGCTGGTCGCAGAGTAATCAGTTTCTCCAACTCGGTGGCAGCCCCTTTTCTATCTCGATGCTGCCGAAGTTGCTGCTGCTTCGCGGCCCCACGTTTCGTACCCATTCAGCCATGCGATGAACGCCTTCGACCAGCGTTGTGTCCGGTGCGTTTCCAAAGACGTGATCGCAACGGGAATGATCTGACCAGGCGATGTGCACTTCGTTGCGGGCGGGCAGAAACTCGAGATTCGGAGACACGTCGAATTCTTTGCAGATCAGCTCAGCAAGGCTGCGTACGCTGACTGGGTGACTGGCACCAATATTGAAGACCTGACCCGCCGCTGCGGGCACAAACGGAGCTGACGTGATCGGAGCCATCAGATCCGCAACATATGTGAATGCACGTTGCTGCGTGCCATCACCGAAAATCGGCAACGTCTGTTCCTGGATAATTCGATTCATGAAGATGCCGACCACGTTGCGATATCGATCTCCAATATTCTGAAATTCGCCGTAGACATTGTGGGGCCGAAAGATGGTGAAAGGCAGCCCGAACATCGCGTTTGCCGCCCGCAGGTCCAATTCAACGGCCAATTTGGAGATTCCGTACGGATCTTCCGGAGATGGCACCGTATTTTCTGTCATGGGAACCTGTGTTGCACCATACACTGCAATCGAACTGGTAAAGACAAAGTGCTCGACGGCCGACGTGACGGCAGCGTTGATCAGGTTGACACTGCCAATCAGGTTATTCTGATAGTTAAAGCGCCGAATAAAATGACTCAGACCCTCCGCCGCGTATGCTGCCAGGTGGAATACGTACTTGATATTGAAGTCCGCAAAGACGCCGTCCACTTCGGTGGAATCAGCAACACTGATCTGACGGACCTCCAATCTGGGGTCGTCCGGCAGGTTTTCAAGGAACCCGCCGGAAAGGTCATCAACAACCAACACCGAAAGTCCGTCGTAGCGTGAATCCTGCAGCACGGACCGTACGACATGAGCCCCCAGAAAACCCGCGCCGCCGGTGATCAGAACGTACACTTTTGAGTTATCCAGCATCGACGGTTCCGTTTTTGACTTTGACTGTCTCGAATACCGAAGATACTATCAAAGAAATTGTAAAAGCTCACGCTTGTCCGATCGCTCAGCCTGAAGGCCGTGTCCATGCGTTTTATTTACTCGATCAGCCTCTTGTGTTGCATATTGTTGGCGGGTCAGCCCCATGCTGCGGGGAAACTGAAGTCTACGAAAGTGCCTCGATTTGATGTTGCCGTCGCCAAAAGCGTTGCCTACCTCCAGGGCAACGCTGCAAAGATCGGCGAACGTGAGAAAACACTGGCGGCCTATGCCCTGTTGAAGGCCGGTGTCGACGTGAAAGATCCCATCGTCGCTGAGGGCATTAGGGTCGCCAAAGAGCGTGCTGAAGCCAGCAGCTACACCGGGTATGACCACATCTATCTCGCAGGGGTAGACGCCATGCTACTGGCGGATTCCGGCGACCCCGAGGCCTACATCGTTGGGTTACAGAATATCGCCAGATACGTTGAATCAACACAGCGAGCAGACGGTTCCTGGAGTGATGGACCTCGATCGCCTGGCGATGTAAGTATGAGCCAGTACGGAGTTCTTGCACTTTGGGCCGCTGAACGTGTTGGATGCGACGTTTCGCCCGGGGCCTTCGACCGTGCCGCTTCATTTTATGTGGGTGGCCGAAACGGTGACGGCGGTTGGGGATACCGACCGGGGACGACCGACGGACCCGGCAGCGGCAAATCGACTCACAACATGACGCTGGCAGGTGCCGGAACGGTAGCTGTTTCCCGAACGATGCTGCATGGACCAAAGGGCTACAAGGCAAAGGCTGCGACCGAAGACCCAAAAAAGTTCGGCGTACTCGAAAAAGCAGAAACAGACAATCCGACCGTCGGCAAGACTGGATCTGTGTATCCCGACTACTCTGCCAGAAACTCGGCAGGCAACCTTGACGACGCGGTAAGTCGAGGAATTTCGTGGAATAACGCAAGGTTTCAACCCGTCAGCAAAGCTGAACACAAGATCTACTTCTACTACGCTCTCGAACGAGCTTCTGCATTGGCGGACCTGAAAGAAGGCTGGTATACGACCTATGGTGATGGCCTGCTTTCTCTGCAGGATAAAGACGGAAGCTTTAGAACCTTTTCCAACCAAACCGTCGGTACGTCTCTGGCAATACTCTATTTTGTCAGGTCCACCAAGCAGATCCTGGACAAGCAGTACTCGGGCGGAGTGATGATGGGGGGGCGTGACGCGTCAGCGTTGTTCGGCGACAAAAAGAAAAAGAAGGACATCGGGCCATTGGACGAACTGCTGGCCGCGATGGAAAACGCCGACCTGGACAAGCTGGACATTAACCCCGACGACCTTGTTGAAAAAATCCAGTTCGGCTCGAAAGAGGACTTGATCGGACAAATCGATCTGCTGAAACGACTCCTGGATCACCCGGACGCTACGAACCGCCAAGCCGCTTTTTTTGCACTCGGCCGCACTGGTGACTTTTCACTCATTCCTTTGATTTTGCAGGGCCTGCGAGATCCAAACGTCGGTGTGAACAGCGAAGCACTGCAGGCACTGAGGTACATCTCCAGAAAACCGCGTGGATTCGGTCTGAAAGAGAACCCGCTCGATGGCCCGAGGACGTCTTCCGAAGCTCAAAAAGTTGTGCGAGCCAACGCATGGAGGACAAAGGCCTACAGAACGTGGCATGAATGGTATGCCAGTGTCCGGCCGTACAAGGAGCTGGATGGCCTGGATGCCCTTGAGTTGCTGTCATCCGGTGGCGGACAGCGTTAGATCAGCACGGGCAGTATGAGGCAGGCCCCTGGAAATGGGCAGTAATTACAAGCTCGACGCACAAGTGAGTGAGTCTGGTACCTGCACAAATCTGAAAACCACGGTCAGAGCGTCGGCCGGCAGTTCGGTTCGCGTGTTTACTCTCCTGCCTTCGGGAGAGTCGGGCTCTCAGGCCCGGAGAGGGTCTTTTAACCTCAACCATACATTTGCACAGCGATTTTCAATTGCCCTTCCGCTACCGCGTCCGACCCTCCCGTAAGAACGGGAGGGCAAAGATGTGTAGAACCAATCGGTACGCTTGAATAACACACCGGAGCACGCCGCGTTATGGCTTAAAACAGCGTGTAGATAAACGGTGCGGCGCCCGTTGATGTGAGGGCCACAAGCGCACCAACACCCAGCAGCACCAGAATGATCGGTGTCAGCCACCACTTCTTTTCTTCTTTAATGAACAGCCAGAACTCGGCTGGCAGACTCATCTGCTGGCCATCGCCGAGTTGCTCGAACTCACTGGCCGCCTGGCTGGTATCTGGTGCCGCCGCTGTCGATGCAGATGTGACCACCGGATTGTCGGCGGTTGCATCCGCCGCAGGTGCGTCTTGACTGTCCGGTACTTCAGCAGAAGGTTTATCGTCGGTCATTTTCATTTCCTGTCGAGAATCATTTGAACGTCTATCGCTGTGAACGCAGCACGTCGAATCGACAGTTCGTCCGCTGATTATAATTGCCGCAAGGCGGAATTGAATCGAAAATATTTCCGTTTGCGTTCGGCCATTACCCGGTGAAAGGCAGCTTCTTCCAGATCGTCTGGCGGGCACCGATCAGTATCCCCACGACAAATCCGACAAGGTGTGCCGCATTCGCGACTGGTCCGAGAGCTCCGGTCATGCACAGCACCAGCCATAAGAAACAATAAACAACAGTCTGCTGCGGAAGTCCAATGCCCAGTTTTGGCTGAGTTTTGCCTTTCATCCAGACGTACCCGATGAGTCCGAAAACGACTCCGGACATGCCTCCAAAATATGGACCACTCCAGAATAGCTGGGCAATGTTTGACGTCGCTGCCAGGATTAAGCAGAGCACAATAAATCGAGGTGTTCCGCGCACGAATTCAATTCCCAGGCCCATTCCACGCAGCCACATCATGTTAAACAGGATGTGAAGAAGCCCAAGGTGGATGAAGATGGGTGTGATCGGTCGCCATATCTGGCCACTTTTCATCGTTATCGCTAATGCGCCCGACGTAGCTTTCGTCTTTTCCACAAGCACATTTTTGATCACATTGAAGTCTAAATTCTCCTCTGGAAAATCAGGTATTCGTGGATAGCCGAGAAACTTAACGCCGTTCTGTTCAAATACCACGGGCGTCTGAACTCCCAGTTTCAACAGCAACTTTGAATTCGGGTCGTTACATAATTGTGGTCCGAGTGCCCCCATCTTCACGTCTTTCCAGTCCGTGCAAACCAGCGACACCAGTACGCACAGGCCGATCATGATGTAAGTGGCAGGGTAACAGTGCCACCACGATCCGCCCCATCGTTTCTTCAAACGGTCTTGTTTCCTGTTGGCCTGCTTTTGCAAGCGCTCGGCCTCTCGAAAGACGTGTTTCACCTTTCGCTCGGCAGCTTCGTACCGGTCGTGATCCGGATCACTCTGGAATTCGCTGAGAATCTGCTCGGCCTTGCTACGATCATCGTCGTTGTGGACCCAGAGGATCCACTCACCGTTTTCCTCGTCAAACCCGGCTTCGATGGCCTTTGTCGCCAGGAATGCGGACAGTCGGCGAGCATGTGTTTCGCTGGAAAGAGTCGTAAGTTCCCGCATGAATGTGTGTTTCACCTGGCTGCGTCTGGATGCTGTTTGCGTGTGGGTCAGCAGTGTAGCTCAACAACGTCTCCGTCGCGAAGCCGATAATCGGGTCCGACGACCTGCCCGTCGTGGTCCCCATGCCCCCACAATCGAGCGTGTTTCAGGTTTCTTGCAAGGTCATCGTGAATCTGAGCAGCAAGATCTTCCACCGTCCCGTTATCGGCAATTGTCAGTGGAGCACCCATGTCTGCGGGTTTTCCCGGTGCCTTCGTGAATACCCTGATGATCTTCAGCAACTCAAAGCACCGCTGTTTCAGTGTGCTGACGAAATGTTCTTCGCCTAACTCCACACCAATGGACAACGTGTGGTCCACCCACGATTCAAAAAGCAGCTGCGAACGCAGCTGGCAGTCCACGTCTGAAGCATGCGTCACGACAAGTCTTGATGCAAGATTGACGATCGAAAAGCTGTTTTTGTCGAAGCCCCCGATTTCCGTCAATCGTGTTTTGCGGCTTCCGAGCTCCTGAATCACCGCCATCGTTTCTTCCGGAGCTTCGTCCGACGAACCATCAAACACCAGCAGCACGCCGTCCGCCGTGCGCACCAGATTCAGTAACCACGGCTGCAGTTGTCCGGCTGTAATCGGCGGCGTGTCGACAAGTTGAATCTGAACTCCTTCGTATTCCATCATGGCCGGAAGCGGTTCGCGAGTCGTGAATGGAAACGGAGCCACGTCCGGTTCAGCTCGCGTCAATTCTTTCAGGATCCTACTCTTGCCGCAGTTCGGCCCTCCAATAATCACAATTCGACCAGCACCCTGACGAGGGATTCGGAACGTCTGACCACTCTTTGGCGCATTGATCTGTTGCTTCAGATTCTGACGGGCTTCGCTGAGTCGGGATTTGATACCCGCCTGAAGTTTGTCCGTTCCCTTGTGTTTCGGCATCAGCTGCAGCATCAGCTGCAAACATTCCACCTGCTCAGCCACCGTCTGCGCACGACGATAGTCGCGCTCAGCCTTGTAGTACATGGGAGTCAGATTGGCGGGCATTTGCTTGGATTTTGGCTGACATATCTCGGCCGTGCTGTTGAGTCAGAAGCACGGCCGTTTGATTGATGTGGAAGACGGTCGTGATCTTAGCCTCAATGGTGCACCGGGTCATAGAGTGGCATCTGTAGGTGTTCATACCAACCATATCGCACAGCGGACGACGGAGAAGCAAACGAGCTGCTACTTCGTTTTTGCCACGTCAAAATGAAAGACGGACGCACGCTTCTGTGTATAATCGGCGACCACGACACCCATGATCAACGTTTCAGCGATCGGTCCTGATGCCAACCTCACGCAACCATCCGCACCGTGGCGGAATCATCCATACGTACCAGAAGTACGATCCGGGCAAGTTTCCGTCGCCCGGCGAACCGCCGCCGGACCTTGTGTCGCCGGTGTTCGAACACATGCTGCAGTTCGGTTCCATGCGCGAGTTCTCGGAAGAAGAAATCGCCAATGCCATTCGACTGGATCCGGGGCAATTTGCCGGACTCGGCCCCTCGCTCGACCAACTGATCCAGATGCTGGAGGAACGAAAACAGCGGATTCTGGCGAAATACGAAACTGAGACGGTTCAGAACAGGATCGCCAAAAAATATCGGAAGGACGTTCAGGCGGCTCGACCGTCCGGCAAGCCTTCGAAACTGTTCAACCGTGCTGTCCGTGATGAGCAGATCTATCAGCTGGAACATCTGTGGTATCAGGCGGAACGGTCTGATCCGCGATTCGCGTCACAGATTCTGAGGCTTATGGAAACGCTGGGCCAGAAGTACCAGATCGATCATCTGGCGTCGGAATATGATTTCACCGGTCGGGAATCGATGACGATTCCGCAGGCGATTGAGCTGCTGGAGGAATTGCAGAAAATCGATGAGTTGTTGAAGCAACTCGAAGACGCCAAAGAGAACGCTCAGCTGGCCATTATTGATCTGGATGAACTTTCCGAGTTTGCCGATGCCGACGCCATAGAGAACATCAGCCGGTTTCAGGAACAGGTGCAGCAGTACCTGAAGGACATGATGGAAAGCCAGGGCGTGTCAGGCCCGGATGGCAAGGTCCATCTGTCCCCCAAAGCGTACCGGCTGTTTCAGGGTAAACTGCTGGAGCGCATCTTCAGCAATCTGGAAGCTTCAAAGTCCGGGCGGCATCAGGGTCCGGTTGATGGCGAAGGGGCCGTGGAGACTCAGCGGACACGGCCGTACGAATTTGGCGACTCGGTCACTCAGATGGACATTCCACAGACCATGATCAACGCCATGGTAAGGCAGGGGCGGGAACGTCCGATCCGTCTGCGACAGGACGACATCGAAATCCACAAGACGCGAAACAACCCCAAATGCGCTACTGTCGTGTTGATGGACATGAGCGGTTCCATGCGCTACGACGGACAATACGTGAACGTCAAACGCATGGCCCTGGCGCTGAATGGATTGATCACGGGCGACTATCCGGGCGATTTTCTGCGCTTCATTGAAATCGCAACTTTCGCCAAAGTCGTGCCGCCGGGCGATCTGATTTCGCTGCTGCCGAAGATCCCGACCATCACCAATCCCGTGGTGCGGCTGCGAGCCGACATGAGTCGCGACGATATCAGCGAAATGCACATCCCGCCGCACTTCACAAACATCCAGCACGGAATGCAGATGGCTCGTCAGTTTCTGGCCGTGCAGGACACTCCCAACCGGCAGGTCATATTGATTACCGATGGACTGCCAACGGCTCATTTTGAAGGCAGTGACCTGTACATGTTGTACCCCCCCGATCCGGAAACAGAAAAGGCGACGATGCGGGAAGGCATGCTGTGCAACCGCGAAGACATCACAATCAACATTTTTCTGCTGCCCAGCTGGTCGCAGTCTCACGAAGACGTCCAGTTTGCTCACCGGCTGGCGGAAAGTACCGGTGGCCGCGTGTTCTTCACGGCGGGCAGCGATCTGGATCGCTATGTGGTCTGGGACTACGTCAGTCATCGCCGCGAGATTATCGGGTAGCACCGCGAAGGACGGAGACTCTGTCTCCCATTGAAGCAAAACGGATTTCCAGTAGCATCACCCATTATGAAGAAAGAACAATTCAACACGTGGCTGTCGAGCAAAGTGGAACTGCAGGCAAAGATCACAATCGGTGCCTGTGTGGCCATGGCTTGCATAGGCCTGCTGGCGTTCCTTATACAGGGAGGGTTTCTGTATCTGGCGTTGTCTGCGGGATATGGCAGCCTGCTGGCCACCGTCATCGTGTTGGCAATTTTCGGCGGAATGGGGCTGTACACCTTCCGGACGGCACCACGCACGCTGTGTGACGGACGACACAAGCTCCAGATTGACGACAACAAAGTCACCATTCGAGTCGCTCCGACAATGTCGAGCACATGGACCTATGCGATCGGAAGTCTTGAATCTGATCAGTCCATTCCCGAGCGAATTTTCGGCATCATGATGATCGTGCCACGAATGCTGTGGACCGCATCGTATGTCTTTAATCGCATCGATGAAGTGAAGCAGATTGACGTGGTAGAATGCGGCAAAGTCCTGCGGTTGCTGCTGAAGAAGTCGGAACGCGTGGATGCCGCAGATATCGCGTCAAAATTCAGTCGAATGGATCTGCCAAAAACACTGCGTCAGGTCTCGTTGGTGGACGGTGTTGTGTTCCTCACCAAAGACGGCGTCGGCCTTAGCCTGGCAAAACGGTTTACCGAAATGTTGGAAAAGGATCTCTACGGCGACTCAAGACAGGTGTCGGCAGCGTCGCCGTTTGACAGCGAATAAAGATCACCGGACTGTCATTCTGAATCCAGGGTAATCGACCCGCTTCGCCGTTGGATTACCCTGAATTTAGGGCAGAATGACTTTTTCCTGTCGTCCAGCGAAGTGAAAATGTTAGTCGCATGATCTAGAATCGCAGCACAGAGTCCCGATCGATTTCCGTCCGGACCTGTGACTTTCAGATGACGCTCAGCTGCCAATGCAACAACCCGCTGAAGACTTCAGGACGGATCGACTGATCTCCATCGTCATCCCTGTATTTAACGGAGCCGACTCGATTGGTCATGTGGTGGAGCGAGTGCGGGCTACGTTTCACAACCAGCAATTCGAAATCGTGCTGGTCAACGACGCCTCGCATGACGACAGCGAACAGGTCTGTCAGGAATTGGTCGAGCGGTTTTCCGAGTCGGTGGTCCTGGTACAGCTGTCGCGAAACTTCGGCGAGCACAACGCAGTGCTGGCGGGTCTGCGATTGTCTCGCGGCGACTATGTCGCGGTGATGGATGACGACGCACAGAACCCACCGGAAGAAATCCCTCGGATGCTCGCCGCTCTGGAAGAAAAAAACCTGGACGTTGTCTACGGCCGATACGTTGGCCGGAAACACAGTCTCGGTCGGCGTGTTGGCAGTTGGCTCAACGATCGCATGGCGACCATCATGCTCCGTAAACCGCCCGACCTGTATCTGTCCAGTTTCAAAATCATGAATCGATTTATCGTCGACCAGATTAGTCGGTACGGCGGCCCATTCCCCTACATCGATGGCCTGATTTTCCGAGCTTCCACTCGCGTCGACCAGATTGATGTGAAACACGATGAACGTCTATCGGGGGCCTCTAACTACACGCTTCGACGGCTGATCAGACTGTGGCTGAATATGTTTCTGGGGTTTTCGATCATTCCGCTGCGAGCTTCCGTGGTACTTGGCTTCTGCGCATCGTTTCTCAGTTTCCTGGGAATCGTAGCCATCGTCGTCGACAAGATCTGGGTCAATCCCCAGCTGACTGTGGGCATTCCAACGGTGTTGGCCTGCATCGTGTTTTTCTCGGGCGTGCAGCTGATCGTGCTGGGTGCGGTCGGCGAATATGTCGGTCGGATTTTTCTGGACGGCAGCGGCATGCCCCAATCCGTTGTGCGTTACGTTCGACGAGGCGGGCAGGACGATGAGTGACCAGAACAGGAACGGCAACTACTACGCCGACAGGCGAGTCCTGATCACCGGCGGCCTGGGCTTTATCGGCAGCAATCTGGCACACGCTCTTGTCGATGCCGGAAGCACTGTGACTCTGGTCGATTCGATGATCCCTCGATACGGAGCGTCGCTGAAGAACATTGACGGCCTGAAAGACCGCGTCTCGATTAACTACTCGGACATTCGAGATCAATACAGTCTGAGTCACCTGGTTCGGGAACAGGACGTCATCTTCAGCCTGGCCGGCCAGGTGAGCCATCTGGAGAGCATGTCCGATCCAATGACCGATCTGGATATCAACTGCCGCAGCCAGTTGTCATTGCTGGAATGCTGCCGCAGCGTCAATCCATCGGCACGTATTGTGTTTGCCAGCACCCGACAGATTTATGGCCGGCCGCAGTTTCTGCCTGTCACCGAGGAGCACCCTCTCGACCCGGCCGACGTCAACGGCATCAACAAGCTGGCCGCCGAGATGTACTACACGCTGTATTCCAAGGTCTACGGAATGCACACGGTGAGCCTGCGTCTGACCAACACCTACGGTCCGCGAATGGATATCAACAGCCAGCACAAGGGATTCGTCGGTGTGTTTCTGCGGCAGGCATTGCGGGGCGAGCCAATCGAACTGTTTGGCACCGGCGAACAGCGGCGGGATTTTAATCACGTCGCCGATGTTGTGACGGCTCTGCTGCTGGCCGGACAGCATGATGAACTACGAGGTTCCTCATTCAACCTCGGCCATGATGAGCATTACAGTCTGATTCAGTTCGTCGAGATTCTTCGCCAGCTGTTACCATTCGAATTTCAAACCGTGCCGTTTCCCGACGAGCGACAGGCCATCGACATCGGTCACTATTATGGCGACTCAAGCAGGTTTCGCGAGATGACAGGATGGGCTCCCGCATATGACCTGCCACGGGGACTCAGCGATACGGTTCAGTTTTTTCAGCAGCGTCCTCACACGTATTCCGAGTCGCTGGTCTGAGATATCGTCTGTCCTGAATGAGGCTCACGGAACTGAGAACGGCTGCATGACGGATTCTTCACTCGACAGTTCGCACGAAATTCCAGCCGCCGCGTTTCGGCGGTCACTCGCGAACAGGCACGCGCACGCTGCAGAAGCGATGCGGCGAGTTCTGTCATCGGGACAGCTGATTCTCGGCACCGAGGTGTCCGATTTCGAAACGGAGTTCGCGGCATTTACAGGCACGCAGCATGCCGTCGGCGTCGCCTCGGGCACAGACGCTCTGATCCTTGCACTGCGTGCACTTGAGATCGGCCCCGAAGATGAGGTTATCTGCGTCGCGAATGGTCCGGTGCCAACTGTGGCGGCAATTCGGGCTGTCGGCGCGACTCCTCGATTTGTCGATGTCGATTCGGGCACGCTGCAGCTTGACGTGAACCTTGTCGAGATGGCTCTGACAACTCGCACGCGATGTCTGCTACCCGTTCACCTTTACGGTTGTCCGGTTGACCTCGACCCACTGGTGAGTCTTGCCGAATCTCACAATCTAAAATTGATTGAGGACTGCGCTCAGGCTCACGGTGCTCGCTACGGCAACCGGCATGTCGGCACGTCCGCAGCGATCGGCTGTTTTTCGTTTTATCCGACAAAAAACCTGGCAGCACTGGGAGATGCCGGAGCCTGCATCACCAATGACCCGAACCTCGATCAGCGGTTGCGGGAATTGCGAATGTATGGGTTTCGCGGTCGAGCGATCGCGGAAATCGACGGCATGAACAGTCGGCTTGATGAGCTTCAGGCCGCGTTGCTCCGACCGGCACTGGCGGCGCTGCCCGCAGCGCTGCAGCAGCGATCCGAACACGCCGCCGCCTATCTCAGTGGTCTTAACTCCGACCTGCTGCGTCTGCCCAATGTAACAGCGCGCGGCACGGCCGCATGGCATCAGTTCGTCATCCGATCGCCGAACCGCGACGCAATTCAGCGACTGCTGCGAGAGGACTCAATCCTCTGCGGAATTCACTACGCCTGGCCCGTGCATCTGATGCCCGCGTACAAAGACCCTGGCGACGGAGCCCCGTCTCTCCCGGTAACTGAACAGGCGTGCGACGAGGTGCTGTCGCTGCCAATTCTTCCCGAGCTGACATCGGACGAGATCTCGCGAGTGATCGACGCCGTGAACCGAACCGCATTACAGCAGGAATCACATTCACGATGAAGCTGGCCGAATATGAAATCATGTCAGCCGTGGAAGACGAGCACTGGTGGTACGTCGGACTTCGCGACCTTCTTGCGCGGCTGCTGCGTCAACGCGAGTGGCCTGCCAGCGGGCTGTCCGTTCTGGACGCCGGCTGCGGAACGGGAGCAAACCTGCGTTTTCTCCAGCAGCAGCTGAAGCCCGATACGCTGTGTGGATTCGATTTTTCACCATCGGCTATCGAACGGGCTCAGCAGAAGGCACCGGAAGCGGAGATTTACGAGTGCGACCTTCGCCAGCCTCAGTTTCGCGACGGCGACTTCGACCTGATCCTCAGCTGCGACGTGCTGACGGAGACGGGTCTTGAGGCGGCTCGGGATGGAATGCATCAACTGACAGCCTGCCTGCGTCCCGGCGGCTGGCTGGTTCTGAATCTGGCGGCCTACGAGTGGCTCCGCAGCAACCACGACCAGGCAGTCAACACCGTTCAGCGTTTTACGTGTCGGACGGTGCGGGAGTTTGTCGAATCACTCGGCCTCGAAAGTCGAGTACTCTCGTACCGGATGTTCCCGTTGCTACCCGCGGTTGTTCTGGCGAGACTGCCGTCGATGTTGCGGCGTGGCTCTTCCGCCTCCGCTCAATCCGATCTGAGTATCCCGGCTGCCCCCGTCAACACATTCCTGAAGCGAGCCCTGTTTGCCGAGAATTTCCTGATTGAACGCGGCTGGGGCCTGCCGTGTGGGAGTTCGGTGATCTGCGTTGCTCAGCGCCCGGCATCGTAGAGTGTCCGCGGGGACGTGGGATTTCCGCACCCCCGGGCAAACTGGCTACAGATTTTCCGACGAAGCCTCAGCAGCTGTACTCCCGCTTTTCCGTGGCAGCTTCCGCAGAACGTACAGATGGTGGTCGCGTCCTGTTGCCCAGGAATGCCATTTCAGCATCGCGTGTTCTTCCCACCCGTGCCTCGGTCCGACCGTAATACAAAGTCGCGCGGAGCCGCTCCACCAGGGCGAAGTGTCTCCCGGTCGATCGTGAGAATTGCGGTCCTCCGCCAGTCGCAGCCAGGCGTTGACGTCGCGGCCACCGTCGAATTCCGATGGTTGTAATCCAGCGTTGCGCCAGCTCTGCACCTGCCGCCAGCGAACGTCGTTCCAGGTCAACAGGTCGTGTGTGTAAACAACGTTGAAAGCGTAGAGACCGATCAGCAATACTGATGTACAGGACATACACATCCGCGACGGTCGCCAGCCGCTGATTCTGAGAATCATGCCCATGGCACAGAGTATCGGAGCAAAAAACAACAGCAGATAGCGGTCCAGCAACGGGTCCACGATCAGCAACAGGACCACCGCACCAACTGCCGACATCGCAAACGAACCCACTGCAAGATGCACGAGTTCGAATTCCTGTTCATCGGATTCTCCAGAGGCTGACACATCCTGCTGCGGGCCGGCACTGGGTTCCGTGTGTTGGGTCGCTCGTCGTTGCCAGGCTCGCCACCAGGTTGTCATGAGCGATGCCACCCACCAGACAATCAGGCCATCGACCAGAATCACAGCGACCGTCAGTATCTGCCAAACAGTTAGCGGCCACTCAACACCGTCGAGCGTTCCCCAACGCCCCGGCTCATCCATGTCCGCCATGAAAACAGGACCGGCGTGCCCATTCTGAATGTAGTTGCCGGTTGAGTTCGTCACGCAGGCGCCGCCCTGAGTCATAACAAACGGCGCAGCCAGCAACAGAACGGCGGCAACGGCGGCCGCTCCGCAGATTCGACGCCGAGTCGCATCCATCGTCGATCGTCGACTGACAATGGCATCGATCAACAGAACAGACAGCGGCAGTCCAAACAGTCCGACATTCAGACACATACCATACGCCGCAACGATCATCTGCCTGATTCGGCTGACGCCTTCCACATCCGAGACGACCGTATGCATCCGGTCGGAAGTCGACTCAACGATCCATCCGCTCTCCATGACTCCCAACGCGACCACCGCAGGAGCCAGAAGTGTCAGAGCGCCGGAGACCAACGGTATAGATGTCCGACGAACCAGCTTCAGCGAAATCAGAGTGGCCAGAGGCGCTCCCAATACCAGCAGATGCGTCTGCCGTATCCAGAATGCCCACGCAACCGCCAGCGAACACGTGAGCAACCAGATTCTGCTGCCTCTGGTAAATGCCAGCGACGAAGCCAGACAGGCGACCGCAACCCAGGCAGCCGCGGGAGTGTCCGTCATGAAGGTGAAACTGTTTCCGAAGATGAGCGGCTGCAGCGCAAACGTAAATCCCAGCACAAGAGACACAGAACGACCAAGACCGGACACTCGCCCGACGCCGTATACCGCACTCGCGCCAATCCACTGCTGTACAATGCAGGCGAGAAACAGGCTGCGGTAAGAAAAACCAAACAACAGACTGCTGGCCGCACCAAAGACAACGTGAGCTACCGTGCTGGCAGAGAGTTCGCCCTTTTGAGCGGCCAGCTGAAACTGCCCCTCCTCGACCAGCCACTGCACCGGCTTGCCATAATACGGATCATCGTTCTGTGGCCAGCCGTTCAGATCGGCGAACGCCAGCCATACCGCAAGTGACGGTAAAACCAGCAACATCACATCAATGGCGGTTGCAGATTTGGGGGTGGACAGTTTGGCAGGCTTGTCCATCGATTCTCCCGAAGCCAATCGGACCTGAATTAATCTCAGACAGAGCGTACCTTTGATAACTGCACGCGGATTCATTGCGTGACGATTTTCTTAACTCTCACAGTCGCTGCTTACAAGTCCGAGATCAGACCTCTGTCCTGAAAAAGCAACGTCTCACTCCGGGCATGATTTACCGCGACGCGTCGATCAGCTCCCCAATCGTCTGTCTCAGAAGTTGTTCTCCGCCAAACTGCATCCCCAGCCCCTTGATCTTGTCGCTGACGATCTGATGCCTGGGAGCCGTTCGTGCACCGGGAATCTCAACGTCCGAGCCGGATAGTTCCCGTGCAATCGTAGCGACGTCAAACTGTGACACGTACCGGTCATAGCAGCTGTAAACTTCACCTGCATTCCCGTTCGAATGCAGCAGAATGTCAATGGCTTCCGCAACGTCCGCCGCGTGAACTTCTTTACCCCCACCATTGCATTCAAACGGCTCACCATTCGCGACCCGCTTCACCAATCCGAACCACTTGCTGCGATGCGGCTCATGATGTCGCCCATAAATGCCAGTCGGCCGCAGCGCACAGATGGGGAAACCCACGCCGAAACCATAGCTGTGCACAAATTGCTCGACAGCCGCTTTGTGCGCTCCGTAGTGTGTGGTCATCCACAACGGATGAGATTCGTCCAATGGTCGATCGTCGAGTATTTTTTCGTGAACCGCACAGGTCGAAATGAAAACGAACTTGCGGACGCCGGCACGTCGAGCCGCTTCGATCAGTTGAATCGTGCCAACCACGTTCTTCTGGACGAATTGAGCAACGTCGCCTTCATTGGCGAGAAAGGATTCACCTGTGCGGTGCAGACCTGAGTGCACGATTGTGTCGCAACCCTTTAGCAGATCGTCACAGGCGGCCTCGTTGCCGAGTTCTCCATGCGTCCACTCCAGCGTGTCGGTGGACTTCTGCGGTTCATAACAGTTGTTCTCTGAGCGAAACCAGCAACGGCACGAGTTGCCAACCTCGTGCATCTTTCTGACAATGTAGCGACCCAGAAATCCCGTCGCTCCGGTGATGGCAACCTTCATGTATTTCTCCGTGATGCGGCAGGGCCGCAACTAAAATTGAGCTAACCCCTGGAAACTGTTGTTCCGCATCCGCTGGTCGCTACCAGAATCGGTGCAGACCGGCTACTTTTCTGCCGTAAGACGATGAGGCAGGCTTGGCCAGTTTTCGGAAACATCAAGAGACGACGACTATGGAAGTGGATTGTAAGACGGTCAAGGCAAAGCTCGACGCAGGCGACAACTTCGTTTTTATCGACTGTCGGGAGCAGCATGAGTATGACCTTGTCAAAATTGAAGGCACAATCCTGATCCCAATGGGCGAGATTCCGGAGCGAATTGCAGAATTGCAGCAGCACAAAGACAGCGAAGTGATCATCCACTGTCACCATGGTGGTCGCAGCCTGAGCGTTGCCAATTGGCTGAAAGCACAAGGGTTTCAAAATCCTTTGAGCATGGCAGGCGGAATCGACGTCTGGGCTCAGGATATCGATCCGTCGCTGCCACGGTACTGACCGACGACAGACCGGTGCGGCTGAGACTTTATCGCAGCCGTCCAGCGAGACAATGTATCAATCGCCGTTTTTCGTCGGCATGGCTGTTAAGTAGCAGGGCAGCGAGTCGAATCGGTCCTACAATCTCTGCACGAACGAAACAATTCACTTCCAGGATATAAGGAGGCACTGATGAAGGGCAACGAAAAAGTCATCGAGGCACTGAACGCCGGACTGACCATCGAACTGACGGCAATTAACCAGTACTTTATCCAGTCGAAAATGTGCAAGGACTGGGGTTTCAACAAACTGGCCGGTCATCACTACGCAGAATCCATGGAGGAGATGAGGCACGCAGAATTACTGATCGATCGTATTCTGTTTCTGGAAGGCGTGCCCGAAATCGCTCGGTACGACGTGATTCGAGTTGGCAGCGACGTCAAAGAGCAGCTTGAGAACGATCTGAAGCTGGAGAACAATGCGGTTGAAACGTACAACGGCGGCGTAAAATTGGCAGCTGAACTGGGCGACGCGGGCAGCAAAGAGATTATGGAACGAATCACCGTCGAGTCCGAAGAGAGCGTCGATTGGCTGGAATCTCAGCTGCACCTGATTAAAACGCTCGGTCTTGAGCTGTATCTGGCAGGCCAGGTCGGTGAAGCCTCTGCCTAAACCGCCGCCACAGGCGGTTCGATGACACCGTTGATTGAGCCCCGCGTGAGCGCACGCGGGGCTGGTGTCGACTGGGCATGACACTCGAATAGACAGGGACGCGGCATTACCAACGAAATGGGCACGACCCCTCCTATGATTTTTAGAGAGGGGAATGACGCGTCTCATGGAACGGCGTGGCGTCAGATCGCGACGTCCCGAAGGCCTCATCGGGACGGACTGTCACCGCAAGGTGGCACGCCTGGCAGACGAGTCTTCTTTAACAGCAGCCGTCTGGCGAAGGATCGCTTTGATGCGAACATGGCATGACATGCACCCGCTGCCTGCGGCTGTGGTCTTCTTAATGTCACACAGCGTGCGGCAACCGGCAAAATCGGTTGCTGCGCGCACTTCCGACTCGGAAATTCCGAGGCACTGACAGACGATTTTGTCTTGGTGGGAACTATGCATGGCAAACCACAGAGAATGCTACTGAGACTCAGTCTCACCATGATTATCGGTCGGGGGGCCTACGTCAAGAGCCAGTCAGATCTTTTCTCCGGTTTTCACAGCTGGAAACTGTGTTTGAGATCTGCAAAAATTCATTTGGTAGTGATTTTGCTACTGGGCTGCGGCCAAAAGCGCTGTCTACCGCCTAAAGTTCGTTTCACCGCGTTCCCCGCTGGCCGCGTCATTGAACGCTTCCAAATTGCGTCCAAACCCGGGACGCGGTCTGAAAAGCGGTCTCAACTAACCATTCAGGACGCTGCCACAGTCGCACCGTTGTCTCACACCGACTGGACGGAAAAAGACGCTGACCTGTCGGTTCGCCGCTGCAGCGAATCTGACAATCCCGCATCAAGAGGATGAGGTTGTGAATGAAACCAGGCCGTTGCTGTTGTCTCGTGAACAGCGGATCAGAAGCGGCAGCGACTTTCGTCGCTGTTACAACGGCGTGCGCGCAGGCGACGATCACCTTCTGATATTTGCCATCCGTAACGACGTGGGTTGCAGCAGAATCGGAGTGAGCGTTTCCAAGAAACACGGCAACGCCGTCAAACGGAATCGCAAAAAACGGCTGCTGCGTGAAGCCTGGCGTGCGCACCAGCACGACCTGCCACAGAGCCTGGATCTGGTTCTGGTGCCGCGGCAACGCGCAGATTCGGGACTCAACGATTTCAAGGCTTCGCTGCGACGATTGACATGCAAACTCGAACGTCGCCTGAAATCCACCCCGACACGTCCAAATCCAGGGGAGCCATCGTCGTGAGTCCGCTGCGACATCTGCTGACGTGGCCAGGCATGGTTGCGATTTTTCTGGTCCGCGGCTATCAAAAGCTGATCAGCCCACTGCTGGGAAAGACGTGCCGTTTCCATCCTTCCTGCAGTGAGTATTTTGTGCAGGCCGTACGAAAATACGGACTGTTGGTCGGCGCCTGCAAGGGCTTGCGCCGCATCACACGATGCCATCCATGGAACCCCGGCGGCTACGATCCGCCGTAAATCAAGGCACTGACGTGCCTGGCTCGCCAATGGCGAGCGGGGGACGTCAGTCCCCTGATTCCCACGCATGTTCAACGCGGCAGTCGCCAGGACTCCATTCACAACACGGTCAATCGCCCGGGAAAGGCAGACCGCGCGAACCCTTCAAGTTGCAGAGAATTCAAAACGCCGTTGTTCTGCAGGAAGCCGACCGATGACGTCCTGAAGCCGCCGGACCAGGAACTCCGCCGACCCCGGAATTCCAAGTTTTTCGCAGGCAGTCACGAATCGGTTTGTAACGGCCTCATCCTGAACGAGTTCTGTCAGCGACGTACTCCCGCAGTCAGCATAAGCCGACAGAACGCCTCGATCGATGACCGTTGAAATCTGTTCAGGTAGCGGCTCAGAAGCGATATTGCTGTTCTTAACCCGTTTCGATTTTGCGTGTCCGGTCGATCTTTTCTGCCACGTCTTCGGAGCAGACATGGTCGGTTCAGGGGCGCCCGTGAGTTCGTCACCGGGTGCAGCATCCGCCAGGCGAACAGTCCCCGCCTTGGCGTACTCTTCTGACAGCTCAAAACCGACGATTTGCCGCTTGAGTTTCGTTGCGACAACGAGCGTCGACGCACTGCCGGAGAACGGATCCAGCACGATCTCGTTCTCTTCAGAACAGGTCTTGATAATCCGGCCCAGTAGTTGTTCGGGCATTTGGCAGCCGTGAAAGCCGGCACGTTCTTTGAATGTGCCAGCCACGCGGGGAAAGTACCAATCGCTCTCGTTCGGCTGATAACACTGGTCCAGGTCCTGCGGCCGCAAAGTAAATGTCTGATCCATTTCCGGAGGAATGATCCATGTATCATCCGGAAGGCGTCCGTCAGGATTTCCTCGCTTGTCGTTGTAAACCAGCATGCGAGCCGATGGCACTCTGTTTTGCAGATCGGCCGACCGAAACGTAAAGTGCTCTCGATCCTTAACAAAATGAAACAGGTGCGTGTGTGACCGTGTGAACTTGTACTTGCAGTTGACTCCAAAGGTGTAATACCAGATCACCCAGCTGCGACAGTGGAAACCGATCTTCTGCGCTTCGATTTTCAGTTCGGCGGCAAAGTCGTCACCAATGGCCAGCCAGAATGTGCCGTCCGGCTTAAGCGCTCGATGTACGGCTGTCATCCAGTCATGGGACCACTTCAGGTAGTCCTCTGCCGCCATCCGGTCTTCGTAGACGTCGTACTTGTAGCCGATGTTGAACGGCGGATCAGCGAATACGAGGTCAACGCAGCCCTGCGGCAAAGCGTTCATTCCTTCAATACAGTCGCCGTTATGGATCATTCCGAGCTTCGATTTCATGCATTCCTCCTGCTCGCGGCAGTATAGCTTCAGCCGGCCCGATGCGCCATCGACAGGTCGAGACCTGAGCCACAAATCCGAAAACGGCAGCAATTTTCAGCCGTTAACTGACTTTTGGCGTTGGCTGATTAGAATCACCGCAGTGGGAGCGCGGTCTGCGCTCGTTCCTTGGTTCAGCAGGATTTCAATGCAATGCCATCACTGGTTGTGACCCTGGTCGGCCTGGACCGTCCGGGACTGGTCGGTTCGGTTTCAGACGTCATACAGAAGCACAACGGGAACTGGCTGGAGAGCCGAATGGCTCACCTGGCGGGTCAGTTTGCCGGTATCGTGCTGGTCGACGTTCCTGAGGCCAACACAGAGGCTCTGATCGGCGGTCTGAATCTGCTTAGCAGTCAGGGCCTGAAGGTCGTCACGGAACTGGACACAGCAAAGGTCACCGACGAATCGGCTGACCCGGTGTGGTTGGTGAACGTCGTGGGCAATGACCGACCGGGAATCGTCCGTGAAGTCGCGCAGGTACTTGCTTCTCACGATGTCAACGTTGAAGAACTCACCACGGAGTGCGACGATGCACCACAAGGTGGCGGGCAGATTTTCACAGCCAGGGCACAGCTTCGGCTGCCGGAAGGTCTGACGATCGAATTGCTGCAGGACGAACTGGAGCGACTGGCGACCGACCTGATGATCGACTTCACCGCGATCGAAGGCGATTTCAAGGTGGATTGACTGACAGCGAATTTCGCTGACTCATGGCCGCGGTTGACGTTTTTCAATAGCAGAACGGCTGCTCCCACGAGCCAGAACCGGTACCGTCAATTTGTAAATGCTCTAAGCCAGCGGACGCGGCGGACCATCAGAATGGCCGCTCACCGGACAAACCTGCGTTGCTGGACCTTAATAACGAATGAACAACGACATTCTTCCGAAAAGAATCAGACGCGTTGAGTCTTTTCGACCGTCGGCCGTATCCATGCTGCCACGGGGTGTTTGTCACCCGGAAAGGCGTCAATGATTGACCGTGTGATCATGCGGTCATCATCATGCAGGGGTGCCGACAAGCCGTCAACATCAGGGAAACTGTGACGAAGTCCGGACAGAATCAGCGACCACGCCTCGTTATGCTGTGGCGCCAGGCGTTCCCGATGAAAGCGATCGTGAAAGAATTCCCGAGCGCGAGTTTCGTCAAAGGTGTAGCTCCAAAGATCGTATGCGGCCATCAGACTGCAATTGAGCAGATCGGCCCAACGCTCAGAGGACGCTCGCAGTTTGTCGATATGAATCACCTGTTCCGGCTGCATCGAGCCGTCATTCATGCAGACACTCAGTACTTTGCGACGAACGGTCATGTGGCTGTGGAAGACATTTCTTGCCAGCGGCTCAATCCGCGACTCACCACGATGTCGGTCACACGAGACAAGAATGACCGTCCAGACCCGATTCAACAGATCGTTAATGATGATCTGTTCGGCAATGGACTGAATTGGCGGACGTTTGAGGCTGAGTCCGAACATGTGCAACGGATCCCGAATCTCAACTCCGGATTCGACATCATTCAGGTCCCGCATCCAGCGGTTAAAGCGGTTGCGGGATTGAATGTAATAGTCGCCCAGCAACATGTTGGAAAACTGATCAGGTTGTTCGATCAGAAGTTTGCTATGAGCAGAAACGAGTGCAGTGACTTCGACCAGGTGAGCAAGTTTCACGGTGTGTTGTCCGGCAAGGCGACAGATCACAAATTGTGATCTGTAGGTTTCGAGTCAGTTGACCAGTGTCGGAAAACGCAAACCTGATGCCGGAAACGATATTCGCGTGGCGAGAACGATGATTCCACGTCTGAAACAGCCAAAAGCACGCCAGACACCGACCGAAACACAGATTCGCCGGTTGAAAATTCAGGCCTGGCGTCCCGAACGCTGGAAGCAGCAGTGTTGCCAAATTGCAACATCCGACCACTAGTCCGTTGCTTTTGTGGAACTCTTTGCCTTTGGGAGCTGACGAATTCGTGCCTTCCGAATCCACGCTGTCGACTGATATGTCGCAAAGCCCAGCGGCTTGGAAATTTCGACTTCAAAGCGAACGTCAATCTTCCGATCTTCGGTTTCGACTTCCACGAGCTGCTGCTTGTCCAGCCACGCCTCAATCCTGTCGTCGGTCACCTTCAGCCGAAGTTTGTACCACTGGCCGTTGGTGAAAGCCATATAGCTGGTCGTCTCATTCTCAGACGCATCCATACCGTCCAGACTGGAGAGACCACAGACGCCACCGCCCCATCCACCCAGAATCAGACTGCAACTACTTTTCTTCACCGGAAACGTCAGACCAACAAAGAAGTCGCTGCCGGCGGCTCGCTGCGCTTCGAACTCGATCTCGTAGTTGGACGACGGCAGGTCTTTTCGCGACGAGGTAATGCCTGACAGGTCAACGCCCTGAGTGATCACGACGTTGCCTTTTTCCAGATAGACCTCGCCTTCACCGCCAAAATTGGTCGACTTCCAGCCATCCAGATTCTTTCCGTTGAACAGCGGAGTCCAGCCGTCCTTGTCTGGTTTTGGCGAGGTGGCCTGGACCACTGGATTCTTTTTGTCGTCTGCCGCATGCGCAGACTGACGCCAATCACATGATCCGGCGACGATCAGCACCGACATCGTGAGGACATGGATTCCGTTGGTTCGGGAGCCGTTTTTCCGAGGAAGACTCAGCAGAAATTTGCACATTGGAAAGACCTTTCAGCATGGGCATCCTTCAGTATACAGGAATCGAAGGAGACGGAAACCCACGCCAGCACTCAGGCAAAAACGGTCAGGGATGCGCCGCAGAACGCCGCCTGTTTGCAAAAGAATGTCCCAACCGGCAACAACGGACGGAGATCGCACGAGTCTTTCGGACCGGCAAATTCGGCTTGAATTTGTTTCGGAATCAGCCTCAGGAAAGAGTTCGGGTTCTGACGATAATTCTGACGATCGCAATTGAAGGGGATCTTGCGCGATTTCGAGCGAGAGCCTGAGAGTATCTTTTTGCGGCCATTCCAATGAGCGACAGACAGTCCCGTTCGCGCCAACGGACGCAATACAGATTGATGGTTCAGCAACATATTCAAACCGTAGGCCAGCCACGAGTCCTCTCAGTCAGGGTTTTGCGCTGCGTTCTATGCACCGCTTCCGGACTGCTGATCCTTGCCCTATCGGGGTGCGCGGCCCTCTTTCCTTTGCGCGGATATTCGGCCCGGCAAATGCCTTGCGAATTTACGGCACCAGATCGGTCCGCCAAGCGAACCATCGATCTGTCCGTTCTCCGGCAGGATCCGCCACCGGAACACCTTGTTGACGGTGGCGACATTCTCGGAATCTACATCGAAGGCGTGCTGGGAAATGCTGACACACCACCGCCTGTGTACCTGCCAAACGACCCGAACATCGATCCGTCTGTGGGATACCCCATCCGGGTCGACATGGATGGTACAATTTCGCTGCCCATGCTCGAACCAATGCCAGTTCGCGGGCTGACAATCACACGAGTGCGACAGATCATTCGCCACGCGTATACGCATGGAGATCAGGCAGTCCTGCAGCCGGGACATGACCATATTCATGTGACCCTGCAAAAACCTCGCACCCACCGTATCATCGTAATTCGCGAAGAGTCGGGGAATGAACAGGGTAATCGCGGCCCGGCAAACGCGGTCAATTTCGAAACTGACAAACGTGGTACGGGACGTGTTGTCTACCTTCCGGCTCATCGGAATGACGTGTTGAACGCACTCACGTTGACTGGCGGCCTTCCGGGTCTTGATGCAGACAACGTCATCTACATCATTCGCGGGCAGAAGGTTCAAGCCAACCCGCAAGACCAAACCTTTGAGCCACAAGCGGCCTCCGGTGTCCGGCAACAGCGAAGACAGACGCCAACAACGGCTTCACGGATCAGTACCGAAGTATCGGGTGACGGCTTGAAACTTGCTGCAGCACCAACAATTCCGGCTCATGCAACATCGTATCGAGGCCATTCCGTGACACCGGTTGTCTGGGAACAATACACGTCGACTGCCCCACTCACACCCGACGAACTCCAACTTCAGCCGCAGTACGCCAGGACGCTGGATTCAACGATTTCTCAACACGTGGGGCAGCACAACAACGTGGCCCTCGCGCCGAATGAAGCTCCACAAGTTCAAAGCCAGACAGTGGATTGGGCACGCCACAACGACGAATTCGTATCGTGGGGACCGCCGGAAAACATTATTCGGATCCCACTTAAAGTGTATCCAGGGGAGCAACGCACATTTCAGCCGGAGGATATCATTCTCCATGACGGTGATATCGTGCTGGTCGAAAACCGCGTGACCGAGTTCTTCTACACGGCGGGGCTGTTGGGCGGTGGACAGCTGGCACTGCCACGGGACTACGACATCGGCATTATGGATGCCATCGCTCTGGCAGAGGCTCAGAATCGGCAAAATCTGTCAACGACTGCCATTGGCGGTGCTTCCGTTCTTAACCAGGACGTGACGGTCGGGGCCAGCAGAGTCATCGTTCAGCGCAAGATGCCGGGCGGTTCATTTCTACCGGTTGAGATCAATCTCTACGACGTCATGAAGAACCCGGGCGAGCAGATTTTGATTCGCCCGGAAGATCGCATTATTCTGCGATACACGCGTACGGAAGCATTCCTTGCCTTCTTCGAACGCTTCTTCATTGACGGCTTTGTCAACGGGGCCGCCTTTTCGATTTGGAATCGGAATTGAGGGATTCACGTCTTCCCGCTGGTCCTGCCGGCTGAACTCCGCCTGCGTTTTTCAACGTCGGCCGAAGTAATCCGGGCAATCGTCTCAAACGGACCGCAAACTCAGGGTGTCCCCCGTTCTATTCGCTGCATGCCCCATTTTCCGGGGTAGCGTTCACGAAAAGAATCCCCGGATTGTGCAGCAGTCTGTGTGCGCCCATCGGTATGGGTGTATCGCACTCCCGGAGAAACGCTCCATCGGGCAATTTTCTGCCATGAACGCACCACAATCTGACAATCAAGATGCTCTTCGACTCCTGCAGGCCGTCCAGGCATTACCCGGGATTCTGAAGCGACATCAGAAACGCATGGCCTGTTTCTTTTGTGGCGCGATGGCCATCGTCGTGCTGGGCCTTGTTCTCTGTCCTCGGAAATACGTTTCCGAAGCAAAGCTGTTCGTGCGTGTCGGGCGTCAAAACATTGGCCTTGACCCGACGGCGACAACCGGACAGACGATTGCCGTCCATGAAACGCGAGAAAACGAGATCACATCCATACTGGATATCCTTCAAAGCCGCATCGTTCTGCAGGGCGTTGTTGATAAGCTCGGCACAGATCTGATTCTTAACGGAAGTGCGCCCCAGGATTCGCCCAACACATCAGCCTTAAGTGAAACACAGGCGGCAGGCGAGCAATCGTCACTCAGGTATGAGAAGGCCATTGCTCACCTGAACAGCACTATCAGCACGGACCGGACGAAGAAATCAAATGTGCTGGGGATCAGCTACACGGACCGTTCACCTCAGCTCGCACAGAGGATTCTTCAGGCGTTTGTCGAGGAGTTCCAGACTGTGCATATCGGCGCAAACAGAACCACCGGTTCCGCCGTGTTTTTTGAGGAACAGTCACGTCTGCTTCGAAAACAGTTCGAAGACGCGTCACGGGAACTCAACGAAGGAAAAAACTCGATCAACGCTGTCTCTGTCGAACAACGACAATTGACACTGCAAAACCAACTGAGCACGATCGAGGCAGATATGTTGGCGACCGAGGCAGACTATGCTGCGACGCAGGCCGCAATTCGCGGCCTGACGCAGGCACTTGCCAGTCTGCCGGAAAAAACACTGACTCAGGAAGTCACCGGATTTCCGGACGATGCTGTCGGCACGACCCGCAAACGACTATACGAACTGGAACTGCGGGAACAGGAACTACTGACGCGATTCACGGAAAAGCACCCCGTCGTTGTTGCCGTTCGACGACAAGCTGACGCAGCCCGCATCATTCTGGAAGACAGGGCGACGACCGGAAGTCAGGCAACAAACTCTGATAATCCCGCATATCAACAACTGCACCTGAATCAACTCGAAAAACAGTCGCTGGCCGTGGGGCTCAGCGCGAAACTCGCAACTTTGAAGAATCAATATGCGGAGGCCCAGCAGCAGTTACGGACACTCAATGCTCAGGAAATATCTATTGTTGAAATGCAGCAACGCGTGGATCTGTATCGCGACAAATTTACCGCTTACTCTGAAAAACACGAACAGTCGCGAATTGACCAGGCATTGGAAACAGAACGATTCTCCAATGTGAAAGTTGTCCAACCTTCAACACTTGTTGCCAAGCCCGTTAGTCCCAGAAAGACACTGACTCTGATTGCCGGATTCCTGTTTGCTTCGGTCGGAGCAGTCGTCCTGGCCTTTCTTTCAGAGACTCTGGACGTGTTACGCCATCCCGAAGCAGCCGTGGCACAGTCGTCGGACTCAGATTCCAACAACCCCCAGCATGCACCAGAGAACGTTACACATGCTATTGCAGAAGCCGAACGACTTGTCGAACAAGTCCAGTATTGAGCCGCTTGCGACGGACGTCGGATTTGTCCATGACCGACTGGCCTTCACTTCCATCCTGCGACTTGAGCGAATGCGTTCAGACAGGAGCGGGACGGTGTTCTCGCTTTCGGTTTTCAGCTTTAAAAGTGAACTGAACTGCGATCAGTTCCTGGCCCATCTTGTCGGTCGTCGACGCGCTACTGACCACATTGGGCGGATGGGCCGCGGGAAAATCGGCGTCATCCTGTGGGACACATCGAGTGAAGGAGCGTGGAATTTCGCAGATAAGACCATTGGCGCCATAGGTGATGTTTTCGTCGGCAAATGCGAAATCTACATCTATCCCACGAAGCGGCAACCAAACGGCTACGAGGCGGAACAAGGAGATTACAGTCCATTGGACGCCGGACCGGTTTGCGACTCCGCGGTCAGATCGGGCCACGGGCAACATTCCGGGGCTGCCACCACAGCGACTCGGACAATTTCCCGGACGGACCTCAAATCTGCCGTGCTGGCTGAGCACAGTCTTGCCTTGACGGAAGAATTGATCCAACTGCTGATGGACGATAATGAAAGACTGCCGGGGAAGTCACCGAACGTGCAGCCCATGGAACCTCTGTTCACGCAGCCCCTTCCGCTCTGGAAACGGACGGTCGACGTTGCCGGAGCAACGTGTGGCCTGATCTTCCTCTCTCCGTTGTTCGTCGTCGTGGCGGCTTTCATCAAACTCACGTCGGCCGGGCCGTTAATCTTCAGCCAGCGCCGAAGTGGTCGAGCCGGGATTCCGTTCACAATGTATAAATTCCGTTCGATGGTGGCTGATGCCGAGGAACGAAAGAAGGAACTGGCCGAGAACAACGAACAGGATGGGCCAGCCTTCAAGATAGAGTCAGATCCAAGAATTACGTCGATTGGACGCATCATTCGTAAAACCAGTATTGATGAGCTGCCACAGTTGTGGAATGTGTTGCGTGGTGAGATGTCACTGGTGGGACCACGTCCCCTTCCCTGCGAGGAAACTGAAGCCTGCGAAGCCTGGCAGAAACGAAGGCTGGAAGTAACGCCCGGACTGACCTGCATCTGGCAGGTGCAGGACGAACGCACGAAAATACCGTTCGCGGACTGGGCTCGGATGGACATTCGCTACATCGGTTCGCGAACACTCGGGAACGATGTCTCTTTAATCCTGAAGACCATCCGCAGTATCTTTGGGCGCAAGGGCTCTTAGAGCAATTTACCTTTTCTCGTGAACATCCCGGTTTCTCAGGCCGGAAGGCGTCCATCGCGGCCACGAATCAGCGTAATGCGCTGCAGCCGCTGACGGATTGACCGGATCGCCTGACTGACGGTCGCAGCAACAGGAAATGTGTTGTTCTGCATGATGTCGGCAGTCCCGGCCAGCATAGCCCCGTGCTGACGATAGCGCGCCTCGCAAACCACTCCAATCGACACGACCCGATTGGTTGACTCAGACGATTCATGACACCGGGATTAATCGGTGCCTGATGACGTCTGCTGGAATCCCGTGCGGGTTTTTGACCTACGTTTCAGGCACGGATCGCTTCGAAAAGCGAGTCAGGCATTCCCCGCTCAACAGATTCCCAAGCCGTGTCTACAGCAGCCATTGCATTCCCAGTCAGCACGACACAGACCCGGCAGCATTCGCCACTCTGGTTGCCGATCGCTGTCGCGTGCACGTTGATGGCGCTGACATTCTCAATCAATGACGATGTCCCCGGTGGGGCCAGTCTGAATGCACTGCTTTCCAAAGTGAAATATGGTGCCAGGCTGGTGGCGATTCCCGTACTGGCCTGGATCTGCGTCCGTCAATGTCAATCTCAGAAATCCGCATGTGGCCTGGGCGCCTATGTGCCGTTTTCCTGCTTTGTCGGATGGGCCATCCTTTCGACAGTCTGGTCACCGTTAACAACGTTCACCTTTGCACAGGCAGGCAGCCTGCTGACACTATGCCTTCTTTCATGCACGTTTGCAGTATTGTGTCGCACTCACCAGGACGCAGCGACGTTGATGCGAGCGCTGTGCACTGCACTCTTCTTGATTTCGACGGTATTGCTGCTGCTGAAGTTCCTGGTGCCACCGCTCGCCGTAATGACACGAGACGGCACCGGGCTGTTTCACGCCACCAATACGGCATGCACAGCAGCATTGGGCCTGGTCCTGCTGGTTGCTTCGCACATTCTCTGGCCCTCCGCCTGGTCACGGCGCCTGCTGTTGCCCGCAATACTTACCCACGTCCTTGTTCTGTTCCTGTCGGCAAATCGATTGTCCGTTGGACTCACACTGCTGATCATGGGCAGTCTTTTTGCGCGACATGTACGGCCCTTTTACGCACTTCTTTGGGTGTTCTGCGGCTGTTGTTCCGGCGCGCTCTATTTGGCGGTCGATCCGGGATTTGAAGCCATCCATGCTTCACAGGATGCAATGACCTCTTATGCGAGACGGGGCCAGAGTGCTGATGACATGTCTGCATTTTCAGGGCGAGAGGAAATGTGGCAAGTGATGTGGGAATCATTCCGCGACTCACCATGGATCGGGCACGGATACTTCGTCACATCTCGCACCGGAGAACTGACGGTCTGGTTCAAGGAAGGAAACTGGACAGCACATAACACACTGCTTCAGGTGCTTGTCTCCACTGGAATCGTGGGAACGACACTCTTCGTCTGCGGCATCATTGTGCTTTTTGCTGTCGCGTTTTGGCGCAACACGCTTCGTTTCGAGACGCCAGGGATATCAAAGCTACTGGTCGTCATTTTCTTTTGGTTTTTCTGCTGGGGAATACTGAACGAATCGATTGCGGGACCATTACAGCCTGAATCAGTGGTTTTCTTCAGCATCCTCGGGATGGCGCTTGGACGCGGAGCTGCAGCTGCAAACACGCCCCGAAACGACATGATCACTCACCTGTTTGGAAGCGGTACGACGCTGCGTGATTTATGAAAATTCTTGTGTGCCACAATTTCTATCAGCAACCCGGCGGCGAAGACCAGGTCTTCGACGACGAATGCGCGCTGCTGGAATCTCGTGGGCACGAAGTTGTTCGATTCACGATGCATAACGACCAGCTCGACGGAATGAGCAGAGTCGAAATGGTGAAGAAGACAATCTGGAACAGTACAGTCGAGCAGGACCTGATCGCACTCATCCAGCGTGAACTTCCGGATGTCATGCATTGCCACAACACGTTCCCGCTGATTTCACCCTCTGCGTACTACGCCGCACAAAGCCAGGGCGTCGCGGTTGTGCAGACGCTGCATAACTATCGGCTTCTGTGCCCCGGCGCGACTTTGCTGCGTGATGGCAAGGTCTGCGAAAAGTGCATTGGAAAACGCCTGGCGCTGCCTGCCATTCGGCATGCCTGTTATCGAAACAACCGAGCTGCCACGACCGCAACCACAGCGATGCTGGCCGTGCATCATCAGAAAAATACGTGGACCGATGTAATCGATCGCTACATCGCGTTGACGGACTTCTCCCGGCAGAAATTCATTGAAGGTGGATTTCCTGCCGAACGCATTTGCCTGAAGCCCAATCTGGTCCAGCCTGATCCAGGTGTGGGACAACACGACGGACACTACGCCGTATTCGCTGGACGTCTGTCGCCCGAAAAGGGAGTCGAAACGCTGCTTCAGACGTGGGAGCATCTGGAGGCTGAGATCCCGCTGAAAATCCTCGGCGATGGTCCCATGGCCGAACAGGTTCAGCAGGCTGCTGAACGCGACGCCCGCATTGAATGGCTTGGACGCGTCGACATTGATGAGGTGGCTCACGTTATTGGCCACGCAAACGTGCTGGTGATGCCGTCGGTCTGTTACGAAACATTTGGTCGCACGATGATTGAAGCTTTTGCCGCCGGAACGCCTGTGATCGCATCCCGGATGGGGGCGATGGAGGAACTCGTTGACGAAGGTCAGACCGGTTTTCTGTTCCAGCCGGACAACGCCAAAGATCTTGCCGAAAAGTTGCGGCAACTGTGGCAGCAACCCGACGTGCAGCAGCAAATGCGGCAGGCTGCTCGTGAAGAGTACGACAACCAATACACAGCGGAACCCAACTATCAGCGACTTATTGAAATCTACGAAGCAGCAATGGCAACAAGAGGTCGGCCGGCTTCCGCGCGCGACCTCGTCACTGTTTAGGAAACACTCATGTCAATCTGCCTGAATTCTGAAACTGAATCTCCGCCGGATGCGGTCGCACCGTCGGCAATCTCAACATCTTGTTGGCCTGAGAAGCTGAATATCTTCGGTGTTGGTGTCACTCCGACAACATACGAAGAAGCAACGGATCTGATCATCGAGGCAGGCAGGCATCGTGAGCAGAAACTGGTTTCCTGCTACGCCGTCCACGCACTCATTTCATTCTGCAGTGAGCCCCATTTGCGCGACGTTGGCAATGATTTCGACCTGATCACCCCGGACGGGCAGCCGGTGCGGTGGGCCTTGAACCTGCTGCACGGAACCGGCCTGGAAGATCGCGTCTACGGCCCGGGTCTGATGCTGCACATATGCCGTCAGGCGGCTGCAGAAAATGTTCCCATTTACCTCTACGGTGGCAGCTCCGAAGTCGCGGACACGCTGCACCAGAACCTGGAAGAAATGTTGCCGGGGCTGAAGATCGCCGGCTACGAATCGCCGCCATTCCGAGCTCTCACGCCGGAAGAAGATCAGGCCGTAATCGATCAAATCAACAACAGCGGTGCCGGCATCGTCTTTATTGGCCTGGGCTGCCCGAAGCAGGATCTGTTCGCTCACCAGCACAAACACAGCATTAAAGCCGTTCAGGTATGCGTCGGAGCCGCCTTTGATTTCCACGCCGGAATGAAATCGACGGCTCCTGCATGGATGCAGAAACGAGGTTTGGAATGGTTCTTCCGTTTGACTCAGGAACCAAAGCGTCTGTGGCATCGATACCTCGTAACAAACACCAGCTTTGTCGTTCGTCTGGTCTGTTCACTGTTGAATGTGCCACAGGTCATTCGACAACGAGCCAAACAGGTCAGACGCCGCAACGCGAAGCATTGAAACAAGAAGCCGTCGGTACGGTTTCCGACGAATATCGAAGTGTTCTTTCGGGTCGGCACAGGACGTCGCAATGAAGTCTATCTTTCTCTACTGGAGAATCTCACATGAACAACGATCTCATCGTAGTCGCCGGTGGCGGCGGATTTATTGGCGGCCACCTTGTTGAGCACTTCGTCAATCAGGGCTACACCAATGTTCGCTCGGTTGACATCAAGCCACTGGATCAGTGGTACAAGGTTTCCGAGGTTGCCGACAACGTCGTCGCCGATCTGAAAGACAAAGCGAACTGCGCCACAGCGTGCCGGGGCGCGTCACAGGTCTACAATCTGGCCGCAGACATGGGCGGAATGGGCTTCATTGAAAACAATAAAGCTCTGTGCATGCTGTCTGTCCTGACCAACACGCACCTGCTGCAGGCGGCCAACGATGCGGGCGTCGAACGATTCTTCTATGCCAGTTCTGCCTGTGTGTACAACGCGGACAAACAGGTGAATGAAGACGTCGTCCCTCTGCGTGAAGCGGATGCTTATCCAGCCATGCCGGAAGACGGCTACGGATGGGAAAAGCTGTTCTCGGAACGCATGTGTCGTCACTTCCGGGAAGACTTCGGCCTGGTCACTCGCGTGGCTCGGTTCCACAACGTCTACGGCCCGTTTGGAACGTGGGATGGTGGCCGAGAGAAGGCTCCGGCTGCGATCTGCCGCAAGATCATTGAAGCAAAAACCACTGGCGGCCACGAAGTCGAAGTCTGGGGCGACGGTCGCCAGACTCGCAGCTTCATGTACATCGACGACTGCATCAAAGGCATCGTGGACATTATGCACAGTGATATCGAAGAGCCGATCAATCTTGGTTCCAGCGAGGTCACAACGATCAACGGCCTTGTTGATCTGGTCGCAGAAATCGCCGGCATTGATGTCCCCAGACAACACAACCTGGACGCTCCCAAGGGCGTCAATGGTCGCAACAGTGACAACACAAAGATTCAGCAGTACCTGGATTGGGAACCAGGCATCCGTCTGAAGGACGGCATGCGAAAGACGTTTGACTGGATCGCTGAAGAGTACGCCCTTGCACACGAAACGGAACCCGTGGCTTCGGTTTAGTGCATGGCTCAAACTGAAAGACGCCCTGGTCCCATGATGGGCAGAGGGCGTCAGTTTTTCCACAGCCAGGATCGGACACCATATCCGACCGTGTACGCAAAGACGACATGATCAGCATCGCCTCCCCAAAACTCAGCATTGGCATACCAGTCTACAACGCCGCACGCTACCTGCGCCAGGCATTGGATTCGTTGCTTGCGCAAACGTACGAAGACTTTGAGTTGATCATATCGGACAACGCTTCTGACGATGCCACGGAAGCGATCTGTCGAGAATACGTCAGTCGTGATAATCGAGTAAAATACCACAGACACGACACAAATCGCGGTGCGATCTGGAACTGCAATCACACAGTGCAGCTGGCGCAGGGGGAATACTTCAAGTGGGCCGCCTACGACGACCTGCACCACGAAACCTTCCTGCAAAAGTGCGTCGAAATCCTGGACGCACAGCCAGACGTCGTCTGGTGCCATTCACTCACCAGTCACATCGACGCGACGGGAAACACCATCCCGGGAAGTGAAGACCCAAACATTCCCGATGAACAGCACGCTCACAGTCTGCTGTTCACAGAAAACGGACTTCCACAGCAAACGCGAGCGTCAGCGACAGTATCTGAGCGGTTCACGGGCGTGCTGATGGGGACGACATGGTGTGCCGACAGTTTCGGCCTGATTCGCACGGAAACGCTCAGAAAGACAAGGCTACTGCTGCCCTGTTATGGCTCCGAAAAAGTTCTGTTTGGCGAGCTAAGTCTGCTGGGCAAATATGCAGAAATCCCGGAGGTTCTGTTTCTGGAACGTATCCACGCAGAAGCATCAGCCTCACTCCGAACAGCGTCCGCACAACAGGGATTCGTCCTGGGGACTCAGCGCCGCCGCCGATTCACATCAACGCGGTGGAACCTGCTGGCCGGACACTTTGGCGCGATATGTCGCGCACCGGTTTCCTTCGCGCAGAAAACAAAGTGTTTCACGACGTTGTTTCGCTATGTGTGCCAGTTTCGGAAGTGGAAAAGGGTGCTCGGACAGATGGTACTTCGCGTTGGGGTGGGGGCCGAGAAACGCACACAGCATGAGATCTCGCAGACGTCGCCACAACCGGTAAATACAACATCAACGATATGACTGGAAACGTCGTTGGATTTCGGCAACGTGGTGCAGGTCACCTGAATAAATGTTCGAATCACATCGCTGTCTGTCTAAACCAATTCGACAGGCACGGGTCAAACAGGAACGCCTTGTCGCTTGCGACGTTTTGGCACGGTCGATTTTCAGCACCTTAGATCAGGAACAGAAACATGCCATCCACCAAAACAGCCTCGCCTGTTGCCTCATCAGTACTCGCGGAAAATGACTTCCCGTGTCCCGTCTGCAAATCGGGCGGCTGTGTTGATGCGTTTGAAGCAACCGGAATTCCGATCCACGTTGGGATCTGCGGCAATACTCCGGAAGAAGCCAGATCTCTGCCAACTGGTGATGTCGTTCTTTCGTTCTGCCGTGAGTGCGGATTTCTCCACAACCGGGTTTTTGACCCCGGCAAGCTGTACTATCGCCCCGGCTACGAAGTCGCCCTGCATCATTCGCCAACATTCGTCAAGTTCATGGACGGCGTGACAACACGGCTGATGAAGCGGTTCGAATTGCAGGACAAACGCATCCTGGAAATCGGTTGCGGAGGCGCTTACTTCCTCCGCATGCTGGCTGAATTTGGTGACAACAACTGCATTGGCTACGACCCGACCGTGACAACGGAAGGCCTTGAAAACATCGGCAACGGAAGTGTGGAACTCGTTCGTGATTACTTCGGCCCAAAGCACAGCGCCGACGCCGACTTCATCTGCTGCCTGTTGGTGTTTGAAAACATCACGCAGCCCGTGAGCTTTCTGAAGGATCTGCGAAAGCAGATTGGCGACCTGAACCCTGGCATCTACTTTGAGGTGTTCAACGCCTTTCAGGCGATCAGCAGTCAGGAAACGTGGAGCATCAATTACGAACAGGTCAACTGGTTCAGCCGCCAGTCACTCAGCAATGCCTTCGAACAGGCAGGATTTACCGTCTCGGAATCCGGCGAATGTTATGAAGGTGGCCAATACGTCTTCGTCGATGCCGTGCCGGGAGAACCACGCTCGCTGAACACGGGGAACTCGACGATTGAAATTCCACATGAAGTTGTTGAGTTCGCAAGTCATCATCAGCAGCAGATGGAACTCTGGACGCAGCGGTTGAAGGAATATGAAGCGCCAGGGCGGCGAGTTGTCGTGTGGGGTGCCGGTGGGAAGGGCATCAGTTTTCTAAACCAGCTGCCTTCGAGTGATGCCATTCCGTACGTCGTGGACATCAATCCCGATAAGCGAGGGACGTTCATTCCCGGTTCCGCTCAGGAAATCGTCTCGCCGGAATTTCTGGCCGAATTCAAGCCTGAGACCATCATCTTGATGAATGCCCTGTACCAGGACGAAATCCGGCAGCAGGTTAAGGAACTTGGACTCGACTGTGAATTCCTGATTGCATGACGAAAGACAACGTGATCGGCTGTTCGAAACCGAGTGCCCAAACGAATTAGACATGTAACTATGAACTTTCACACCAATCAAACATTCCAGGGACGTTCCGTCTTTGTCACCGGTCACACCGGCTTCAAAGGTGCATGGCTTTGCCTGTGGCTGAAACAGCTTGGCGCAAATATTACGGGCTATGCTCTGGACCCGCCGACGGACCCAAATCTCTTCGATCTGGCAAATGTCGCTGACGTGTTGGACCAGCACCATGTCGCCGATATCCGCGATGAAGACACGCTGACGGCAGCAATGGAAGCCGCCAATCCGGACCTGGTGCTGCACCTGGCCGCTCAAACAGTCGTCCGAGAGGGCTACAGAATTCCGCGAGAGACATTTGACGTCAACGTGATGGGCACTGCCAGCGTCCTGGAAGCAGTTCGTCGTCTGCAGAAACCAGTCTCAGTCGTCTGCGTCACAACAGACAAATGCTACGAAAACCATGGTGGCACCGCAGGCTACCGTGAAACCGACGCCATGGGCGAACGCGAACCGTACGGCGCAAGCAAAGGTGCTGCGGAATTGC
>JAPYTO010000034.1:0-22903 GCA_029941865.1 Fuerstiella sp.
CTTGTAGTACGGAGTCAGCGGAAGCACGTGAGCTCGTTCTGCGTACTGCTGCCACTGTGCGGAAAGAACACGAACCCGCGTGGGTTCGGCCGTGGCGAGGTTGTTCAATTCCGCTCGATCGCTGCGAACGTTGTACAGCTCCCATGGCCCGGTCCCACCTTTGGCAACCAGCTTCCAGTCGCCCACTCGAATGGCACGATTGCCTTCGTGTTCCCAGTAAATGGCTTCACGTTCAATCTTCTTTCCAGCGAACGCCGGTGTCAGGCTGCGACCTTCCAGCGGCGTGATCTGCTGGCCGCCGTGGTTGACCGGATAGTTCGCTCCGGCAATGTCGACACAGGTGGCCATGATGTCGATCAGGTGTCCGGGCTGATGTTCCAGCTCACCGTGGCGTTTAATGCTGGCCGGCCAATGAGCAATCAGCGGCGTACTGACACCGCCCTCGTGAACCCAGTGTTTGTACTCGCGGAACGGTGTGTTGGAGACATTCGCCCAGCCTCGACCGTAGGCGATATACGTATCGGCCGGGCCGGGCATGACTTCCGGCCCCTGAATCAGCGGCCAGCCATCGCGCGTCTTCTTCGGAATCATGTCGAACTGCAACTCGTCCGGGGCCATCGCGGCTTCTGGTTTCTCCGGTCTGCGTGGCAGGTTCGCCTGTGCACGTCGCCCCAGACCCTCCGCACACCCGCCGTTATCCTGCATGAACAGGACCAGAGTATTGTCGAACCGATCCGCGTCTTTAAGACTCTGCACAATTTCCCCGATGCCCTGGTCCATGCGGTCAACCATGGCCGCATAGACTTCCATGCATCGGATCTCCCATTCACGATGCTGCACTTCGTTCCAGTCTTCGGCCTGCGGAGAAAGTTCGATGTCCGCCGGGACCACGCCGAACTCTTTCATTTTCTGCAATCGTGCCTGACGAATCGCGCCGTAACCGTCATCGTAGAAGCCCTTGTATTTGGCGATATCTTCCGGCAAAGCATGCATCGGCCAGTGGGCAGCGGTGTACGCGACGTACATGAAGAACGGCTTGTCGGCCTGCTGTTTGTCGTGTTCGGTAATGAACCGGACCGCATGGTCGCTGATAGCGTCGGTGTAGTAATAGGTTTCCGGTTGGTATTCGGCATCGGTGACGGGCGAAATCTGAGTGTTGTCGCGTGTGAGTGAATTGGGGTCGAAGAAACTGCCAGCTCCGTGAATTGTGCCGTAGAAGCGATCGAAGCCGCGTTGCATCGGCCAGTTGTCCTTCACCCCATCCGGTCTCACATCCGATGTCACATGCCACTTGCCGGACATATACGTACCATACCCCGCTGTCTTCAGCACTTCCGCCATCGTCCGACAACTGCGATTCAGTTCGCCCCGATATCCGTCGAACCCGGAATCGTTCATCATGTGCCCAACGCCCGCCTGATGCGGGTACAGTCCACTCAGCAGCGACGCCCGCGTAGAACAGCAGCGAGCGGTATTGTAGAACTGAGTGAATCTGAGTCCTTTGTCGGCCAGACCGTCAAGCACGGGCGTATGGACTTCGCTGCCGTAGCAACCAATGTCTGAATAGCCCATGTCATCGGCCAGAATGACGATAATATTTGGACGTTCTGCGGCCATGGAGTGCGTGGACGCCAGTAGACCGACCGCGCAGGTGAGTTGAAGAATTCCTATTTGCATTCTGACTGTTTCGTTGCAAGTACGGGAACGGCATCCGTCGACGATTTCTGCCGTCAGCATATCACGTCGTTGGGGCAGACCAAAACGTTGTCGCTCAGGCATCCTGAGCGGGCAGCGACAGAAAGGGCTATTGTTTCGTCGAATCCGGCGTACGAATCATGATTCCATCACCAGTCTGCACGGAAATGACGCATTGCCCCGGTTTTTGTCAATCTTTTGCACAACTTGCAAGCCGTCGCTGCTTCTGTCATCTTGGGCAGACGCACACTTAAACAGGTCCCCGGAGTAGCCGCTTCACCCACCACGCTCGCTTTCCGCCGCAGCTTCATGACTCATAAAGTGATGGCCCATTCTCCTGAAATCGTTACCTCCGACCGCTCGATCCCGTTAATTCCTGATCTGGTCGCCACATTTGATAATCCTGTCTGCTGGTTGACGCGTTGTAGATCATTTCCATGTCTGAAAAATTGATAGTTGACACGCGAGTGACTGTGGAAACACCGGAAGGTGTGGACTTTCAGTTCATGATTGCCGGACCCGGCAAGCGAGGCATGTCGTTTCTGATCGATACGATTCTGAAACTGGGTGTCGTCGTTGTCTGCCTGTTGCTGGTCACGACACTGGCTGGGATCTCCGGAGAAATTCCCGGAATCGGCGCGGGAATTGTTTTGGTGACTTGGTTCGCCATGTCGTGGATGTATGGATCGTGTTTCGAAGCATTCTGGAACGGTCAGACGCCTGGTAAGAAGTCTCAGAATCTTCGAGTTGTTCGGACTAATGGCACGCCCATTGGCTGGTTCGAAGCGTTCGGCCGAAATCTGCTGTTGGTCGCCGATGGAATGCTGGTGCTGGGCCCACTCGCCCTGAACACCGTCGGACTACTGTCAATGGCCGCCACACGAAGGATGCAGCGACTGGGCGATCTGGTGTTCGACACGATGGTGATTGATGAAACACGCGAATTCATCAGTCGGACGGCGGGCATCACGTACGGGGTGGATCGTCTACGCCGCAGCGAATGCAACGGACGTTTCCACGTTCCTGAACGGACGCTGGCCGTGATCGAACGGTTGTTCGAAGGAGACCGTTTGATTTCCGATGGACGCCGGGAAGAAATTGCCCGCACGCTTTCACGGGCGCTCAGGGTTCGTCTGGACTTCCAGGAACCCGGGCCGGATCCCAGGAATCCCAACACGTATTTCGTCCAAACACCGTTAAAGCACACCACGTTCCTGAAACGCGTACTGAAGACGTTCTCTGATGATCCGGATGGCAGGGCGACCGAGTCTGAGGAGGACATCGAAGATCTGGCGATCGACATCATCGATGAGACGACCGCAGACATGGCCCGGCCGGACAGTCCGCCCGAGAATCAGTTGGGCGAGCTAACTGCCGGGGCGCCTGACCTGACAAATTCAATGCCCGGCGTGACTCAGCAGGATTCGGGCCCTCTCGACGGGAGGCCATCGTGAACCGCGAACGATTCATTCGCCAGCGTCGCAACGACTGGCAGCAGTTTGAAACGCTGCTGACCGGTATGAAGAACCGTCGGCTAAGTCGGTGGTCAGGCCACGACATCACTCGTCTGTCGGGGCTTTACCGGTCTGTGTGCTACGACCTGTCGCTGGTGCAGTCCCGCGAATGGGGAGCGCGGCTGGAACAGTATCTGAATGACCTTGTCGCGCAGGGCCACAACTGTCTTTATCGGTCGCCGCCCAGATCGCTCGATACTGCTCTGAAGTTTCTGTCACAGGGGTTTCCACAGTTATTGCGGGCCCGCCGGCACTTCTTCTTCGTGTCACTGGCACTGTTTGTCGTGCCATTCGTGATCTCCATGGTGATTGCAGCGATCGATCCGGTGATGGCAGAACGAATCATCGACCGGACTCATATGGAACAGGCGGGTGAGAATTATTCCGGGGACCTGTACCAGAACATTGATGCAAAGTTTGCAGAAGAACGATCATTCATGACGGGCTTCTATGTGTGGAATAACGTGGGGATCGCGTTTAGGTGCTTCGCCCTCGGTGTCTTCTTTGGCGTCGGTACGGTGATTACGCTGCTGTTCAACGGCATCATGCTGGGAGCTGTCACCGGTTACATTATCAACCAGGGATTTGCCGACAACTTCTTCAGCTTTGCGATCTCGCACGGATCATTTGAACTGACCGCGATTGTCATCTCCGGGGCCGCCGGATTGTTGCTGGGCTGGGGCATGATTCATCCTGGCGAACTCAGCCGCCGGGAATCTCTTCGCGTACATGGCATCGACGCCATCAAGCTGGCGTCGGGCGCCGGATTCATGTTAGTCATCGCCGCGCTGATTGAAGGCTACTTTTCTCCGATGGCGCTGCCCCACAGCGTGAAGTACGTCGTCGGCACAATGTTGTGGGCGCTGGTGTTCGTCTATCTGGTTCACGGTGGACGTGAGACAACGGACGCTGGCACGACAATCGACAGCCATCGCCGCAGATTCTCTACGGCTCATTCGGCGGAGAACGCCGAATGAAGGTCGAAGACTGCATTGTTTCCGTCGAGCGACGAAGCGTTGGTGGCTGTATCGATCTGGCCTTCGTCTTTGCCAGGCACTTCATCCTGCCGCTCTGCTCACTGACCCTTTGTTTTGCAGTGCCGTCCACACTGCTGGCGTGGATGCTGGGCGAGGCGATGAGGCGAGACGTACTGATTCCCTGCATGTTGATTTTCGCCTTTTCCAGCACCATGATGGGCGGCGCTATGATCGCCATCGTAGGCCCACAGGTCTTCGGTGTGCCGATGAGTACCAGGTCCGCACTGCGAGGACTGTGCAGTCGAATCGTCCCGTACGCCCTGCTAGCCACACTCGCTCGCTGCACGGGCCTGTGTGTTTTCCTTCCGATCCCCTTCGTGATGGCCTGGTGCGGCCATTTGCCGGAGGCCATGTTCCTGGAACGCACGCCACTGTCGCAGATTACTCAAAGGCTGTCGTGGCTCGGACGAGGTGGCGGATACTCACGAAATCTTGGACGGTGGGTGACGCTCATGTTCTTCTGGGCGCTGTTTTCTGTCGGCTTGTTTCTGCTGATTGACCTGCTGTCCGGCTGGGTGTTCAATGCTCCTGTCTTTTTTGGCACGATTGCACCGAGCCCCGACCTGATGAGGGCGTTGGCGGGGCGGGTCATCGATGACCCCATCGTCGTTGTGACACTGCAGGTTGCGATGTGGCTGACATATCCAATCATCCGTCTGGCGTGGTTTTTCTGCTATCTCGACCAGCGAATCCGGAACGAATGCTGGGATCTGGACCTGCAGTTTCGAGTTGAAGCCGTGCGTCTTGAGGAGCAACCGGCATGAAGGATGTCGTCGACGCATCACGGGCCGACGCGGTGGACGGTGACGCCCGCCGCAAACGTCTATCCCTGCGCTGGTGGATAGCTTTGCAGACCTCGCTGATTGTGTTTTCGTCTGCTGCGATCTGTCCGCTGGTGGCTCTGGGTGATTCGGGCCACCGGTCGGGTTCCGCCTTCACTGCATTCGCCGTGCAAACCGGCAAGCTGCCGTCCGAGCAGATTCGCAGATCAGCAAACCGCGTGATGCAACAACACGACTATCGTTCGGTGCGACGTCGTGTCCTGGAAAACCTTCCGGATGACACCGATGTCGACAAAGGCTTTTTACAGCACTCGCTGCGAATGATCGGCGATTCCGTCGGTGATTTTTTTGAATGGCTGCTCAGCGGCCTCTTCTCTTCCCCGGGAGGTGGTGGCGGTCCCGCTCCGCGTCCTGCAGCATCGCCATCGACGGCATCCAGTGGCAGCGGAATGGACTTCAGCCTTGGCAAGGTGTTGCTGTACACCGGCCTGGCCGTCTTAGTTGCGGTCGCCATCTGGCTTATCGCGACCATATTAAAAACGTCCGATGGCAACCGAAAGCTGAATCGTGACGGACTTTTTGGTGAAGAAGGCCTTTCCGATCTCAGCGTTCCGCCGGGTGAACTGGCGGCGTCAACTTATGAAACACGCGCACTGCAAATGGCGAACGTGGGTGACTTTCGGGGAGCCATTCGCGAATTGCTGATCGGCAGCATGAGCTGGATTGAACGCGCCGGAATGATTCGTTTTCGCAAAGGCCTGACCAATCGCGACTACGTGCGAGCCATCTGGCCACAGGAAGCCCGACGTCTCGCCTACGGCGCAACGGCGTTGGAATTCGAACGCGTCTATTTCGGTCGACGTGAAGCGACTCGAGAGATGTTTCAGGACTGTCTGCAATCTTTTCAAGGATCCTTCCGTGAAGAAGAAGCGACGACTGCAAAAGTCTGACGTGTTCTGGCTGACCGCGGTGGCCCTGCTGATCCTGCTTCAGTTCTGGTGGGTGCCAGGCGATCCCGGATCTCCCGACGATACGTACAGCAACAGCATCGAAGGCAAACGGGGCTTCTTTCAAACGCTCGAGGATCTGGCGGCCGCAGACCTGTTCCCGCCGGTTCGTCGCGAGTCGCTTCAGCTGATTCCGAAGAATCCGTGCACGCTGGTTATTCTCAGCCCGGATCGATATCCCAACGAATACGAGCAGTCTGACCTTGCAGACTTCGTGCAGAACGGCGGCACCCTGTTATTCGCCCCCAACTGGGCAAGTCCGGATTGTTCGATCCCACGCCTCAGTATTCAGACAGAATCCTGCGACTTCGACGACAATATTTCTGTGGCTTCCCCCGTGGCGCCGGCACAGCCGGCTGCTTCGCCGGAAGGGGGCTCCGAGGCGGTCGACTCTGATTCGGCAGAACTCATGGCAGAGGCTCCCGAGGCCCCCGCCGTGCAAACGTCGGCAACGGTTCCGGACGACCGTGACGAGAGCGACAGGAGCGCTAACGAAATACTTGAGGAGGTGTTTAAACAGAATCCGGAGTCTCTGCCGCAGCCGAATCCGAATCCGCAGGTTTCGGAGCTGGCTGATACGAATGACCTTCGCAATGTTGGCAAGTTCCTGACCAGCAGCCAACTGGTGAAAGGATCTGTGCCCTGGCAAACACGAGCCACCATGGATACAGGTAGCGCGGAACCTGTTGTGCTGGTCGAAGCCTTACACGAAAACGTCCAGGCTGCCGCGTGGCCCTTCGGCAATGGGCTGGTTGTTGTCAGCGCCAGTGCCGATGTGTTCTCCAACAGAGCAATGCTGGACGACGCTCAGGCAGAACTGGCAGTTCGCCTTGTGGAGTATGCTCATGCCCATCACGCCGTTCAGATCGGTTCGGCTGCGACACCTGTTGTGATCTGTGAGTTTCTGAACGCCAGCGACGCCTATCGTGGCACGGCCGTGCTGATGAGTCCAACATTGCGTTCAGGAACGCTGCAACTCATCACGATCGCCATTCTTGCGGGGTGGTTCGGGTTCCACCGATTTGGGCCTGCAAAACGCATCAACACGTCTCAGCGGCGAAGTCTGACCGAAAGCGCCATGGCGGTGGGCAACCTGCACTTTCGCACCAGCAGTGGAGGCGAAGCGGTGCATTGCTACATAGAATACATGAAGACGCAGCTGCAGAAAATGTTCGGCAGCTCTCTGCGTCTTGATGACACGAAGGTGATTGCACTTCGCGCGGGCCTGGAACCGGACGAGGTTGAGAAGCGAATTGTCAACGCCTTCCGCCTGGACGGGGCATCGGCGGCGACCGCTTCACAAGCGGCATCTGCCATTCGAGATTTGTCCGAACTTCTGGACCTCATGACCGGTAACAGAAAGAAAACATGAATATGGAACTGTCCAACGTATCCCGGATCTTTGATTCTGCCATTGAACAGATCGGCAAGGTCGTGGTGGGCCAGATGGAACTGGTCGAAGGCGTGCTGATCGCATTGTTTTCGGAAGGCAGCGTGCTGATCGAAGGTCCACCAGGCTTAGGCAAGACCCTGCTGGTGAACGTCCTTTCCCGAACTGTTTCCTGTGATTTTAATCGGGTGCAGTTTACGCCGGACCTGATGCCGTCCGACCTGACCGGCCACAGCATCTATGATATGAAGGAACAGAACTTTCGCTTCAATCGTGGGCCGGTCTTCACCAACATCCTGCTGGGCGACGAAATCAACAGGTCACCACCAAAGACGCAGGCGTCGCTGCTGGAGGTCATGCAGGAGCACCAGGTCACCGTGGACGGCGTAACACACTCGCTGGACCGTCCGTTTCTTGTGATTGCCACTCAAAATCCCATCGAACACGAAGGCACGTACCCTTTGCCGGAGGCACAGGTCGATCGATTCATGTTCAAGCTGCTGGTGGACTACCCATCTGTCGCTGATGAAGTGGACATTCTGCGGCATTACACCGCCGGACGGGATCCGCGTTATCTGGACGACTTCGGAATTGAAACCGTACTGCAGGCCGAAGAAGTGATTCAGATTCAGGATGCCGTCAAACAGGTCATCGTTGAAGAGAAGATCCTGACGTACATCGTCAACATCGTGTCGGCGTCGCGTTCCTGGGGATCAGTCACGGTGGGCCCCAGTCCGCGGGCCGGAGTCAACCTGCTCATCGCCGCTCGAACAATGGCCGCTTGCCGAGGACGCGATTTCGTGACGCCCGACGACATCAAGGAACTGGCTCCGTGGGTTCTGCGGCACCGCCTGAGGTTGCGCCCGGAAGCCGAAATCGAAGGCAGTACGCCGGACGAAACCATTCGTCAGATTATGGATAGTGTCGAGGCTCCTCGATCATGATTCCGTCTCGGCTGTTGATCTCATTTGCGATTCTGCTGACCACGCCGTTGCTGCTGGGCGGTGTGACGGATGTCGTTCCTGACTTCATTCCGGGCATCGGCCAGATTGACGTAGCGGGCCGAACACTGGCCGACCTGGCGCTGCTGCTGAACATCGTGCTGGTGATTGTCGCTGGAGTTGATGTGCTTATCAGCGGCTCACCGGCTGAGATCGAAATTGAACGCGAGATTTCTGATGTGCTGAGCGTCGGAACGCCCAACCCGGCAAAACTGATTCTTCGCAGTAAGTGTCGCCTGCCCCTGACCGTCACGCTGCACGATGATCCCGGCGAGCTCTGTGAAACGGACCGGCTGCCACAGGATGTGACGCTGGATCCGTGGAAAGAAAGCTCGGTCAGCTATGTGGTGACGCCGTTGAAACGAGGAGCCACTGCGCTGGCGGCCGTACATCTGAGATTTCCCACCGTCCTGAGGCTGTGGACGCGGCACGAGGTTCGGAACCTGCAGACACCGGCACGCATCTACCCGGACATTCGGGCGGTCTATCGCTATGAGTTGATGGCCAGTCGCAACCGATTGGCAGAAATCGGCGTTCGCATGATGCGGATGCCCGGGCAGGGGCGTGAATTCGAACGACTTCGCGAGTACCGCTATGGTGACGAAATTCGACAGATTGACTGGAAAGCCACCGCCCGACAGCGTCAACTGATCACTCGCGAATTCAACGTGGAACGCAATCAGAACATTGTGCTGATGGTCGACTGCGGTCGTTTTATGAGAAACGAAACGGACGGCATCTCGTATCTCGATCAAGCCCTGAACTCAGCCATCATGCTCAGCTACATCGCCCTGGGCCAGGGAGATAACGTGTCACTGTTGGCGTTCTCCAATCGGATTGAACGATTCATCCGGCCGGTACGAGGAAAGCCGGGAATCCAGACCATTCTGCGGTCCACCTACGACATCCAGGCCAGCAGTAAATCTGCCGATTACAGTCTGGCACTGGAATACCTGTCCAGGATGCAGCGCAAACGGGCATTGGTGATTCTGATCACCTTCGTCACCGACGAGGTCCAGCTGAACGTCATCGGCGAAAGTCTGCAGCTGCGTTCGCTGCCATACCTGCCCATGTGTGTGCTGCTTCAGGACGTTGGTCTTCGCGAAATGGCCGATCGCATTCCCAACACGGATCTTGAGGCCTTTCATACGTCGGCCGCCGCGCAGATTCTCACCGGTCAGGCCCAGCAGGTCGCTCGCATGCGGGAAAACGGCGTCATGATTCTCGACACGCCGCCCTCATTGCTGACCGAACGACTGATCAACGAATACCTGATGGTCAAAACGCGAAATCTGATGTAGCGCCGGATCTTACGGCCAACACTCTCGCTCACGATTCGTGCCTGACTTTGCGCCCATACAAGCTCGAAGCACGAGCGAGTGGGTCTGCTGCACTGGAGACACACACTTGCTTGCGCTGCAAAGGGGCCAGGTGAATTATGTAACGTTCACGGTGCCCGACGGGTGGGTGTGGGTTGGACTGAGCGAAGCGAGGGCCACCCACGAAGTACGCGGGGTTTCTTCCAGCAAGTGCAGCACAAATCAGAATAATGCCAATCGCGGCCACTAATCTGCGAGCAGCCCCCACGATCCCTTCGATGGGATTGTCCTTGGGGCGATCCTTCGTGAACATTTGGTGGCAGGTGTCAAGATAGGCCATCGCGACCAACACGAAGACAAAAGCGATGTAGGCCAGTCCCAGTCGCGAAACGAAAATATACCAGCGTTCAAACGTGTCCAGGTATGGAAAGGGGTCATGACCACTACCGCCTGGTGCCGGATAGACGTTTGCGGCCAGACACAGAAAGATCGCCGGGACGAAATGAGCCGTGCACGCAAAGAAATTCATATCCTTCAGAGTGGTGAACCATGGAGATGACGTCGGAGTAAACGCCCAGTGAGACAAAAACTCTGTGGAACGAGCCAGACTTCGCGCGATCAGGTGAACGACAAAACAGACGGCAACGAGGATGAGGAACATCAATAATGAAGTGGTCTGCTTGACCCGCCACGCGTATGTGTCGGCTTCATCTTCCCACAGGCCACGAGGCCAATCCATGAGCTTTGCCAGTATGAAATTTGGCGGGATCAACGGCTCAAGGCGATCAAGTGTAACTGCGTCAACTTCCCCAGTCGGATTTAGGTTTTGTTTCCGCTGAAACAGCAGAACCGCTGCAAACGTCTGTGCGGCGTAAATCCCGTCTACCTTGAGGGGCTCCTGGCCTGGTTTCAGAGTGAGCCGTTGGGGCGTGGCTTCATCTTCGAAATCCCACTTACTAGCTGAGAGATTCAGTATCAATTGGGCTCCGTTAAACCGTGCGACCAACTTGATCGTCCCGTGCTTATCCGCAGACAGATTTTCCTCTTGCTTGACGTAAATCCTGGGTGGTGCGAAATCTTGACCGTCGTCGTCGACGGCATCGTCGTCTTCGCCTGACGGTTTGTCCAGGACGAAGGACCTGTAGTGTGGGCCCTGCAATATTGAATTCAGCGTCGACTGCAATTCGACCACGCGGTCTCCGGTATCACCCAGTCGCGTTGAAAGACGAGGTAACAATGAGCACTCGTTCTCTTAAGGAGATGATGTTCTATCTGTCTCATGCTGTGAGCGCGCCGCCGGAGCACTTCAAACGTGGGTACGTGCGGTCCACATTTGACGACTTCGGAAACCCCTTCAACTGGAACGACATGACGGCCGGTCTGTTTCACGTGCGCTGCAGCAAGAAGCCGCCGACTGACGCGGACGTCGCCGTCAAGCATCGTGGATATTGGTTCTACGTTTCGAATTGCGACCTTGATTCCAAATCCACGTTCAACCTGCTGCTGGAATTGATCAACCTTGAGATCAGGGCCGGTGGCGGTGCTCAAATCCCTCTGTTGACGATCTGAAGCAGTGACGTTCTTGATTCCCACGCTGTGCCTGCGGCACAATCGGTGAGAGAATCAGGCGTCATCTGACTCTCGGTGCCAGCCGGATTTCACGAACTCTCCGAGTGGCCGGATGCCCCGGAACGTTCTGTGATCGATCGTACAATTCCAATGGTGTCAGCTGCTCGGTCGCTCCGCAAATCAGGTGTCACTGATATGCTGCCGGAAATCTGAGTGCTCTGACCGGTCAACACATTGACGATGATCAGGCTTTTCCCCGGGCCGAAACCGGTTATCGTTAACGTAATTGACCTCCGCAAGCGGATGATCTGTCCCCCCGGGATAGCTTTAATTCAGGTCAAGAGTCCCGCTCTCATCAAGGAAAACAATGAGAATCCTTCCGTTGCTCCGCCCGACGTTCTTGTTTCTTTTCGTTGCTGGCATTTGCTGTCCTGACGTGAGTGCTCAATACGACGGCGCTACCGAGGTCCCCCAGCGTTTTCGTGAGGGCTTCCAGAGCATCACCGAAAAGGATTCCGAGAGCCTGCTGTCGGTCCTGGCCAGCTCTGATTTTGCGGGGAGAGGTACAGGACAGGAGGGTTTCATGAAGGCGGCGCAGTGGTTTTCCAGGCAGCTGGCAGACCGCGGATTTCAGCCGGCGGGTGAAGACGGCAGTTGGTTTCAGATGTTGCCGTTCAATGTCACGCAGATCGATGGTGAATTCACGAAGCTGAACATCGGCGAAACCTCTGTCCTGTCCGGCGATGACTTTGGTGTCGAAAACTACTTCGGCACGTTTGACGGCAAGCTGCCGGTCACGTTCGCACGCGTCACGAAAAAACGTCCTGAATTCGAAGAGGGGGCGTTCGCCGGACGACTGCTGGTTGTGCAATCAGCAAATCGCATTTCTGCCAACGACGTGCTGATTGTGAAGGGACGCCCCGAATGTGTCATCGTCGTGGATCGAGACTCGCGAGTTCGTTCTCAATCAGTTTCACAACTGACCAAAACACCCAGCGCCGTGCCCCTGGCGAAACTCGGCGTCACAATGGCGAACAAACTTACCGCCGGCTGCGAAATCAGCGGCGATTTTTTTGAGGAAAAAAATCCGGAGAAGAATCAGTTGATGACCTCTTCCTCAGAAGTGGATTTGCAGCTTAGAGTCGATCACGAGTCCATCGACGTTCCCAACGTCGTGGGCTGGTATCCCGGGTCGGACGAGTCTCTCCGTGAGGAACACGTTTGCATTGGTGCTCACCTGGACCACCTTGGTATTCAACGGGGCAGTGTCTATCCAGGTGCGGACGACAACGGATCCGGTTCCACATCGATTCTGCAGATCGCAAGGGCCATCGACACGAACGCTCTGAAGCCGAAACGCAGCGTACTTCTGATGGCGTTCTGCGCAGAAGAAAGAGGACTGCTTGGTTCAAAATACTATGCCGCGAATCCGCTGCGCCCGTTGCAGGATATGATCTGCATGCTGAACATTGACATGATCGGCCGCAACGAAGAATCCGACAAAGAACCCGCCAGCGAAAATGAAAACACGATTCATCTGGTAGGCAGCAAAAAGATTTCCAACCAGCTGCATGAACTGACACTGGCTGCGAACCAACACGTAAACTTCGTCTTCGAGTACGACCAGGAAGGTGTTTACAATCGCAGCGACCACGCTTCTTTCGCGAAAAAAGGTGTGCCCATCACGTTTCTGTTCGGCGGTTTCACACCGCACTATCACAAACCCACCGACACGCTGGACGGGATCAACTTCACCAAGATTGCCAATTGTGCCAGACTCGACTACCTGACGCTGATGATGGCCGCCGAACACGGGCATTTCGAAAAGAATACCGACGAAGACACCACCGATAGTCAGCAATAGACGTTGAGGCCGTAAGCAGCCGGGATGTGTGCACGCAACGGACGATTTTTGCCGCGAGAAAACAGATGCAATGACGAATGTCGTGCACTATCCAAGTGGTGTGTAACCGGCGGGCCGACTGTGATCAGCCGCGAAGCGGCGCCAGCATTTAGCCCTCAGCGCCAGGAAACGCCGAAAGTCTTGGCGACTTCCGCTACCGTCAACATTATAAACGGGCGGGGGGGGGGGCGCTTCATGCGGATTCGTTTAGCGGTGAGCCGCAGGCGTCGGTTTTTCGGGCCAAATCGAAGTCGCCTTTGGCTTGCCGTTAAACGAACCAACGCCCGAATTAAAACTTGACGGCGTTCCAGTTCGTGGTGAAGTCTGAGAACCGGGGTTATTTCGTAGCCGAACTCGCCAGAGCTTGGAGGCTTTTCTCGATGTCGTCCAGAGCCTGGAAACTTCAGCTACCCAAAAATTAATACTTAACGAAGCACTAGCGTTTCAACTTTTCGATGGCCGCTGGCAGCGTTTTGTCAACAATCCCCTGGGCGCCGCGACCTTCACTCAGCCGATCCGAAACGTCGTACTGCGTGTCTTCATCGTCGATTTCCCAGAATTCCCCCATGGCCTGACGCGACACGGTCTTGAGAGGACGGATCAAACGGAAGCCGACACCGCGAGAGGGGTCATCGGTAAACCACCAGGGGCTTTTCGGCAGATTGGGATCCGCTTCTCTCCATGACACTGAGTCCGACGGAAACCTGGAGGCGGACCGACATTCGGTGGCAGCGAACTGCCAACTGCCACCTCGAACGATTCGCGGATCCAGTTTTGTCGCACGGACCCAGTCGGTGGCCGCGTTAAGAGTCCCGTTGCCGGTAACGTACGGTTCAAACTGATCAAGGACCCATTCGGTGGCGTTGCCGTGCATATCCAGCAGGCCCCACGGATTCGGTTTCTTCTGGCCCACTTCTTTTGTACCGTTGTCTTCTGAATTCCCTTCGAACCATGCATAGTCGCCCAGTTGTGAGGCATCGTCGCCAAAGTGAAATGCGGTTGTTGATCCTGCCCGGCAAGCGTATTCCCACTCGGCTTCCGCAGGCAATCGAAACTGCATTCCCGTGATGGCCGACAGCCACTTACTGTACTGCTTCGCCGAATACATCGTCACGGTGACGGCTGGCTGCTGGTCCTCCTCACCGTATTCGAACGTAAAGTCCGGTTCGTACAGCGGTGTTGGTGCCGTAATGGCATCCACTCGGTTTTCGTCTGTAACTTTACGAATGCCCTGTTCTTCAAATTCCTTGAAGGCATCGTACACACGCATATAGTTCTTATATTCTGCCCATGTCACTTCACAGCGGGCCATCCAAAAAGGTTCTACTGTAATTTTCCGTTGAGGCCCTTCGCATTCTTCGCGCCCGCTCTCAGCGGCCGCACTGCCCATAACGAACTCGCCGCCGGGAATCGGTTCCATCCGGAACGTGACATCTGTTCCGGGGATCGTGACGGTGTAGGGTGTCATGAATCCGCCGGCAACCTTGACGCTGCGTCCGTCCGCCGGCCTTTCCTCAACAATACCAGCGACATCCTCTGCAGACTGAAGAGGCGTGTGCAGAACTACGATCAGCGAACATGCGAGAAGGATTCTCATCAGCCAATTAAACCTTTGACAAATTCACGAGATGGAGACAGTGCCAGGCGTTCGGGACTGAAAACGCGAACACGTAGAAACTGGTCGTAGAGCAGCGCCACAACCAATTCGCTGCTGCTCTGGAGACTGCAGCAGCATTGTTGCGATAACCTACTGTCAGAACAACAAAGAACGTGTGAAAAAGGGGCAGGGCTGAATGGTCGGATCCGTCCCCAGGGTGCTTCAGACGTCACACGTATCACAGGCTCTCAGCGTGTATGAAGCCGGTGGCTGGCCCTGATCGCATGGCAAAAAGATCAATATGACGCGTTACAAACCCGATGAGATGGTTAGTGCCGGAACAGCGCTTCGCTCGGTCGCGGCCTACATTTCCCTGGGAAGTCTGACTATTGTTCCACTATTGTCGCGACAGTTTCCACCACCTGAGCGATGGACATATCGCTGGTGTCCAGAATCACGGCGTCAGCGGCAGGTTTCATCGGTGCGTGCACCCTGTTCTCGTCGCGAGCATCGCGTTGCTGCAGCTGTGTTCGAACGGTCGCCAATGTAAGGCTGGAGCCGCTGCCGATCAGTTCGCGGTGACGTCGTCGAGCTCTCGCATCCACTGAAGCGGTGACGAAGAATTTGAATTCAGCATCCGGAAAAACAACTGATCCCTGATCACGTCCTTCGGTGACCAGACTGCCTTGACGCCCGACGCTGCGTTGTAGTTCCACCAGTCGCGTACGGACCGCGGGATTGGCGGCCACAACGGAGGAAATCGCCGTCACTTCCGGAGTGCGAATCTCCACCGCAACGGCCTGTCCATTCAGCAGCACGGTCTCGTTGTCGAAGCCGATTTCAAGTTCACGAGCAATCTTTGCGACCGCCTGAGCATCTGATTCCTCGGCACCACCCTGCAGCACAGCCAGTGCTACGGCTCGGTACATCGCACCTGTGTCAAGAAACCGAACGTTCAGGCGTTGTGCCAGTAGTTTTGCGACGCTGCTCTTCCCGGAACCAGCCGGACCGTCAATGGTGATGATCATAATCGTGAAGGGCCAAAGGACAATAATGATTCCGGTGGTTGACGCCGCGGAGTTTTACACATCTCGGTGCCGGTCAGAAAGTCAGTTCGACTTCATTGATCTGAAATCCGGGGAATGCTACGGAAACTCCTTTATCCGATATTGGCAGTTCCTGAATTCCCGTTCCGTCCGGATGACGCAGTCGGGCACTGACGGGCGGTCTGGCCGTTCGAACAAGACAGGCGACCGATCGGCCTTCTGTCTCCTGCAACAACAGAATCAGTCGCGCGGAGGAAGATGACGCTTCTGCTTCGCTGCTCCCGTCCGGCCCGGAAGACTGATCGCTGGCCGATTCCCACCGCGTTCTGGCGACAATCACGTTCTTTGCCGAGAGGCCCAGAATCCATGCGGAGGCCGGTCCCTTCGGAACGCGGGAATCTGTGGGCAACGGAATGGGCGGCTGCAGAACTTCCTGGGCCGTTCGCATCGGATACGGCTGGTCGAATTCCAGCGTCACATCGAAACGCCGGGCAGATTCGCCTTCCACCAGCAACAGGCTGTCCAGCATACGCGGTCCTGTGCGGCGGTGGTAGGGCCGACCGTGAGGTACGATCAGCAACCGTTGATCGGCGTCGGCAATCTCCACGTAATCCGGGGCTTCAAAACGTTCCATCCGGAAGCCGGATGCCTGTCCCAGCATGCTGCGAGTAATCGACGCGGCTGAGTTGTCCCAGGCGAACCGACAGGCATAATAGGTCATCCACGGATTACCGCAGGGCAAAGTCGGCAGATCGTCGAATTCGATCTGAATGTGTATCCGTGGCGAATTCCGTTCGACGGTAACCGTCTGGCGAAACCTGGCCATCACGGCTGGTGTCACCACGTCGATGATCTCGCACGTATTCTCGATGGCGCCGCGAAATGGGCCGCTCATCAGGACTCGTGACGACACCAATCGAACGGCCGCATACGCCGTGGTCACCTCATCGTCATCGATGGTATAGGTTTTGGAATTGTCGTAGCGGAAGGCCACCTGCTGACTGACACGGTTCGATCGCTGATTGTGGTAATTCACGGCAGAAATACCGCCGGTCACCTCGCTCAGTTCCACCTCGAAGAATTCGTTTCTCAACAGCAGATCTTCGGCCAGCGGCTTGCCCTTCGCTCGTGACTCAGTGATGGCCTTTTGAGATTCGTGCGGTTCGTGAATCCATGCAAAGCCTCCCGCCGGCAGTTCCACATTCAGGGTACGTTCTTCGTCCTGGTGCCAGAATGCCGTCAGACAATCGTTTGCAACGGGTGTCTGATTGTCACCTGGCCACGGCACGGAACACCGGCGTTTCCACGGCAGCGGGTTGATCAGCAGGATGCCCTTCGCCGTCGAGTCTGTCGTGGGAATCAGGCTGGCCAGTTGTCTGGCAGCCTCAGTCTGTTGCCGCGTGACATTAGTTTCGATTTCCCCAAGCCGCTCAGACTGCTGATCCGCGGTGTCAGGCTCGGTCGATGCCAGATCAATTCGCCGCGCCTCTTCGTCGCTTAATCCAGCCTCGGATTCACGTGTTGAATCCGGAGCCATATTCTTTGGCTTCAGAATACCGCTTAACGCGTGGACGAATGCAGCCGTCTCAAGCCGAGCGCGTTGCTGGTGTAATTCGGCCGGCGATGTAATCGGTGCTTCCGTCTTCAGCACGGACGACTGAATCAGATACGGACTGAGGTACTCACCTTCGTCAAACTTTGTGGCAGACGCCTGGTTGCCGGTCTGGTCGATGAAGTCCGTCATTGTGACAAAGCGGCCCAGAACCGGTGCATAGCCGGCGGCGATCTGCAGATCAGTGAGCCACGGCGACTGCAGCACAGGAAGTCGTGCCAACAACATGACCGCAGTCGTATCTTCCTGCATACTTTCAGTAAAGCGATCGGCGAAGCGCAGAAAGGAAGAGGCTCCGTCGATGGCCAGTGGAATCCGTGACACGGAGTCGATACAGCGGCCGTCCGGTGCCTGCCAGTTAAGTTGCCCGAATTCACGGTCGGGGTACAGACCGTCGTCCAATACGACATGCAGCGCCCCGCCGAAGTTGAACAGCGACAGTAGTGAGGGCAGACTGCTGGTCATGCCAAAGCGGCGTCTGGCCCAGTGCACACGTTTATCGGTCAACTGATCCCGCACCCAGTCTTGCGCGGCACGAATGTCGGAATAGGCAGCGTTCAGCCCCCCCAGGGAAATGCGAAGCTCGTTTTGGTGTCCCGTCATCAGGGACAGCCGATCGCTTTCCAAAGCAGACTTTAGCGTCACCGCAAAGTCCGGTTCGGCTTCACTGAATTCTCTGAGTTCGTGACCGCTGCAGACCAACGACAGCGACGGACTTCCCGCGATCAGTCTCTGCAGATCAGCGGCCGTGGTCTGATCTGACGGCAGACACATGTCCAGCAGAAAGCAGTCCACGGGAAAAAACTGTTCTCGACAGTCCAGCAGGCATTCGAAACAGCGCCGCAGATGGTCTCGCGCCTGCTGCTCGTTACCCGCGATGGCCGCTTCTGCCGCAGCAAAGGCTTCGGTTTCCAGCAGGTGACCATCGGGATCCACGAAGTGATGCATACGACGACTGAGCAGCAGTACCTGAAGATGAGTCGTCCCCAGGGCGAAGAAATCTGCCAGCAGCGATTCAGGGATTGCTTCCGCGTCAACGCCGAATTCCGCATCAATCGCCCTGGTCCACTCGTCACGATCACCGCAACCGTGGAAGACCACGCTAAGTGTGTCCGAAAGTTTCTCCTGCCAATCGTGCCCCAGCCAGTCTTCGCTGCATTCCGGCACAAAAACAATCTGTTGTCCGGTCGGCATTTCGGTGGATTCGGCCTGACGGAACTCGGGGATGCGAGCGGACCGGTGCAGCAGCCATGGATGCCACGCCACGGCAAATGCATTCAGCAGAGATGCTGCATTCCGCTCGTTGAGATCAGACGGAAGGTCTTCGATCGAGTATCCAGGGATGAGAATGGTAATTTCCTGGAAGTCCGCACTATCGGTCATGCTACCTGTTCGCAATGTTTTTCGTGTGAAGGCAAGAATTCAATTGAAGGAGTGAGCTATGGTTTCTGCTGAGGGTTTTCGTATCTCGACGCCGCGACAGCAGGTTTAGGTGCGGCTGATTCCGGACACGTTTGGAAAAAAAACGAGTTCCCGGGAACAAGGAACACAGAATCACCGTCAAAACGCCATCACCGCGACGGACACTTTAGATACAGGCGATACAACTGGAAGCGAGTTGGCTGACAGCATGGCGGCGAATGGTTTGTAGGCCAATCGGTGTGATTCAATGGTCCAAACTTGCATAAAGTCGTGATTTCGTTGACGATACGACAGTTCCTCTGGTAGTTTTTGGGACGTGAGTCTTTCGGTCGGCAGGAATTGAACAATTGTGCTGTCGGTAACGGTTGGGCAAAGATTTCGTTGATTTTTCTGTCTGAACCATCTGATTTTGGCCTACGCGGTCGTGAGTCCACGCCGATTCAAGGGCGTTCACAATCGTCAATCATCCATTCTGGAATCAGCAACACCAGTCGGAACCGGTTTTTTAGGGTTTTGAGGAGCCGTTATGGCAGAATCTCGCAGCGCATGGGGCATCGATATTGGGCAGGCTGGGCTAAAGGCCATCAAGCTGCGTCTTGAAGACGACGGACAAAAAGTCAGAGCTGTCGCCTTTGACTATATCCCCCACCCTAAGATTCTGAGTCAGCCGGATGCCATACCGGAAGAACTGATCAGGCAGTCGGTCGAGACCTTTATGTCTCGCAATAAGGTGGGCAACGATTTGATCGGGGTCAGCGTTCCTGGTCAGACGTCATTGGCCAAGTTTATCAAACTGCCTCCGGTCGAACCAAGCAAGGTTGCCGAGATTGTTCGCTATGAAGCTCGACAGCAGATTCCGTTTGACCTGAGCGAGGTCATCTGGGACTACCAGCCGATTGGTGGTGGCGTGGAAGAGAGCGGCTTCATGCTGGAAGCGGAAGTTGGATTGTTCGCGATGAAACGCGAGTTGGTCTACAACGCGATGGAACCGTTGACGGAACAAAAGGCGGAAATTGAGCTTGTCCAGGTATCTCCCCTGGCGCTGTACAATTATCTGTCGTTCGATGTGCTCGAATTTCGGTTGGACGGCGACAACACGGATCCGCCGGATGCGGAAGACTACTATATCGTGCTGGACATGGGGGCCGACAACACGACGCTGCTGGTTTCGAACGGTAAGAGTATCTGGATTCGCAACGTCCCGATTGGCGGCAACCATTTTACGCGAGCGTTGACTCGCGACATGAAGCTCACGTTCGCCAAAGCCGAACATCTCAAGCGCAACGCGACGAAAGCTCCGGATCCAAAAGCTGTCTTTCAGGCCATGCGACCCGTCTTTAATGACTACGTGACCGAGATTCAACGTTCGATCGGTTACTTCGGCAGCGTCAATCGATCAGCCAAAATCACCAAAGTGATCGGCGTCGGAAACGGTTTCAAGATGGCCGGGCTGCAGAAATTCCTCCAGCAAAACCTGAAATACCCAGTGGAACGCCTGAACGATCTCAAAGGTGTGACCGGCGACGGTGTACTCAGCGACCCGCTGTTTATTGACAACATCATGACGTTTGCCGTCCCGTATGGACTCGCCCTGCAGACTTTGAAGCAGACTCGAATTCATACGACATTGCTGCCACCGGAGATTGTGGTTGAACGGACCATCAAGCGTAAAAAACCATGGGCGGCCGGTATCGCGGCGGGACTGCTGCTGGCAACGTCGTTTGCCACATTTCTCAACGCAAATGTGTTGAGTTCTGTGAGTGAAGAGAAGTTTAAAGACGGTCATGCTGCCGTCGCCGACCTGGCGTCCTTAGTGTCGGGAAACACGTCCGCGTATGAGGCTCAGAAGGCCGAGCATGACGCCAATAAGAAGGCCATCGAAGACCTGACAGCCCCGCTGCAAAAGCGGGAGTTGTGGATGGAACTCATGAAAGCCATTAATGAATGCCTGCCCCGCGATGAGGGGAACGACATGGATATCACTGATCCGCAGTTACAGAGACAATTGCGAATCCAGAGTTTCGTTCAGAAAAAGGTGGAGAACGTGTCGGAGTGGCACGCGGCACTTACCGGTGGCAAACTCAAAGAACAATTTCACTCGGACGATCAGGAACCGGAAGCGGCACCGGATGGTCAGGGCTATATCATCACGTTAACCGGTCATCACTTTTTCAATCATCGGGACCAGCCGTACGAATCGAGAGGCGCTGGCTTCGTCGAAGAAACGTTGATCGCCCGTCTCCGGGAGTGGGTCCTGGACAGGCATGGCGCCGAGGACGGGGCCACTCCCACACCAATCGGTCAATTGGGAATCTCGCACCCCATCGTCGTATGGGCATTGGACAATGAAGTTTCCTATGACCCGAACGCTCGAATCGGCACTGGAAACAGCTCGGGCGGCGGTATGGGAATGATGAGATCGGGAATGATGGGGGGGAGCAGCCGCGGTGGTGACAATTATGAGGGCGATAGTGATTATGAATCTGGTGAGGGAACCACTGGGCTCAGTGGTATGGAAGGCTCCGGCGGAGCCTCCCGGATTGGCGGGCAGGCAGACCGCGGGCTGACACCGCTCGAAGAGATTCAGAAAGATGAATCAGAAATCCGGACGATCACAAAAACGGACTTCGTTGTGCAGTTTGCCTGGGTTCCGATTTCTTTGACGGAGCGTTCGGACACTCCCGAAGCGGCGGAGCCGGCTGTTGACGAAGGTGAGCCGGTAAGCGAGTAACTGGCGTCTCAGCGTTCGGTTTAGATTTGTTGAAAATGTTTTTTGCAGGTAGTGACTCATGGAAAAACTTCAGCCCGTTATTAAACAGATTTTCTGGATTCTTTTCGGACTTGCGATGCTGCTGGTCGTGATTGGCTGGTGGACTGCCAAAGGAGCGCTTTCCACGCAGATTGAAGCCCGAAAAGGCGAGGTCGATAAGGCCTTTACTGACGCACAGCAAAACGTCAGCAGTGTGCCGAATAAGAAGTGGACCGATGAGGCGACGACGAAGAATGACGCCCACAAGAAAGAATTTGGTGAGTCCGCCGAAGGACTTCGGGAAGAACAACTCGGAGCTCGAACTTACCCAGCGGGCATTAGCGAAGAAATGACTGACTTGAAGTACGGCAGCAAAATCGAGAAGAAGACGCTGCGAGAACAATTCGCTCGACTGTATATGAAGTATTTCTTCGAGCAGATAAAAGTGATCAAACCGTTCATTAACGGCGAGGGCCTGGTGGATGTGAGCAACGCTCAGGTCACACAGGAGGACCCGTCTCGATGGAGAACGGTCCGTCCAACGTCTCCGGAGATCTGGAACGCACAGGAGGACATTTGGTTGCTTCGTTCGCTTCTCGATTCGATCGCGGCCGTAAATGCCGGAGCCGAACGAATCGATAAGGCACCAATACGTTCCCTGCTGGTGCTGCAGCTTCGCGGTGGGGACAAGGACGCTCCAGCCGGCGGCTCTGGCGGTGGCGGATTCGGCGAGGGCGGCTCGGATTATGAATCAGACATGTCGTCAGAGATGGGTGTTGGATTTGGCAGCAGCCGTGGCGGCGGCGGTGGCGGCGCTTCAGAGGTCTGGAAATCCTTTGAGGGCAGTCTGGCAGGTGACTTGTTGACCGAGGAATTTGGCTCGTCAGGTGGTGCCAGCGGTGGTACAAGCTTCGGCATGGGTGAAAGTAGCGACGGGGGTGACGACGACTACGAGGATGATTATGGAAGTGGTTCCAGTGGAGGTGGAGGCGGAGGCGCCGCAGCGGCAAAACGCTATGTGGACGATGGTGACCTGTACCGCAGCAGGGCCTTTCAACTTGAGGTGAAGATTTTGCAACAGGAGATCCCTTCTCTTCTGGCCGAGCTGACCAACTCCAGTTTTCCGGTCGAAATTGTTCGGGTTGATGCCTCCTTCGGGACAGGAGCAACCGGAGCACATTCGCAAAGGAGAGGGGGCTACGAAGGCGGTGACGACGACTATGAAGGTGAGAGTAGTTACTCCAGCGGCACGTCGTTTGG
>JAPYTO010000034.1:23003-33476 GCA_029941865.1 Fuerstiella sp.
ATGAGCTCTGGCGGGTCAGGATTGTCAGGGCTGGGGGCTGGAATGAACCGCTCCGGCAACACGGCAGGAAGCCGTGCACTGGCAAAGAAGAATGCAATTGGAGCTCGTCTTCTGGCAGCTGCGATGGCGGACCCGAACATGGCTACCGTGCGGGTTGCCGGACTGATGACCATGTATATTTCGCAGGAAGAAAATGAGGCACAGGAAGGTGCGGAGGCGGCGGCAGAAACTGAATCTCAGGAAGAGGGAGGCGTGGACCTGCCACCTGACGAAACACTGATCGATGCCGTTGAACAGGACAACGGGACGGACGCCAGTGAAACCGCAGTGCCAGACCAGATTCCCGATAGTAGCGGTGAGCCGACAACACCTGCGGAGCCTGGTGAGGAGACCGACACCTCGGCTTCAGCACTTGAAGAACCAACGTCAACCGACTCGCCTGCAGGTGAGCCTTCAGTCCCGAATGAAACGGCACAGCCACCTACTGCGGCTGTACCTCCAACGGGCTCGTGAACAGACAGCCGTGTTAGCCTCTGGCATTACAACATTATTGACCCGAACAGATCTCTATCTCCTTTCCGGAGCCGACCATGAGTAAATTTGATTTCAAGACCGCGTTTATGAATCACGGCGAAAAAGTCGTCGCTGGTTTCTTCGGCATGCTGGGGTTTCTGGCGCTCGGTTCGGCCAGCTGGCTTACAGATGGGCGAAGTCCACTTGAGATCCAGGACTTTGTTGCCAAAGGGAAAGACACAATTGAACAAAACGAATGGCCGGACGAGGACCAGAAATTGTTCGATGAAATTTCCAATGACGATGTCCCGGCCTACGATGTTGTGAAGTTGGCCAAGCTGATCAGCAAGAGCGACATCGATCGCAGCAAGTTTGTCGTGGAACAACCCTTCAACCAGGACATTAGACCGCTCAGAGAAAAGCGGTCCGCCGTGATCGTTCTGCCCCCTGAAGAACCACGAGCGATAGCCGTCGTTTTTCCGTTGGCAAAACCACCCGAGGACCTTGAGGAGGAATTGACCGAGGGTGAAGACCCAACCGATTCAGATGGGGCCGAAGACGGCAATGAAGAAAAGACGGAAGATGAGTTGGCGGCCGAAATGCTGGCAAAGAAGTTTGGGATACGTTCAAACACGGCTGGCGCGGAAGGCGGACTGGGTAGCGGACTCAGCGGACTCAGCGGACTCAGCGGACTCAGCGGACTCAGCGGACTCAGCGGACGTGGTGGCCTGGGTGGACAATTGGAACAGATGATGGAGGGTGGTTCCAGCTATGGAGGGGACGATGACTACGAAGGAGGCCACGACCTGGAAGGTATGTATGGCCCTGACATGATGACGGTCAAAAAGAACATTCGCGTGGCTGCCGGAGTTGCCACCACGATGATTGTCGACCTGCAAAAACAACGAGGCATCATCCGTGATGCTCTTCACCTGGCAGGAAATTTCCAGGAAGTTCAGCAGCACATTCAGTTCATCGACCTTCTTGTTGAGAGACGGCAACGGCAAAACGGACCTGCCCCCTGGAGCGCGGAGTGGGAACCGGTATCCTCAGAAGATCTGGGAGAGATTCTTAAGGAATCATTGGGAATTGATCGTGACATTGTCAGCCCCGCTGTAACTCGCAACACAATTACCATGCCGTTACCTCGACGTGCTGCCGGGGAATGGCAGACGGAAGAAGCGTCGCATCCCAGGGTCGAGGACTTTGAACTCAGCGCTCAGGAGAAAGACCTGATTGATAAATGGAACGAGATGGCCACCAAGAGGATGGAAGAAGAGCAGGCAGATCAGCCCACTGTTGTTGAACAAAAGGGGTTCAGCCAGTTCGTTCAGAGTGCCACAGACATGTCGTCAGTGTCCCTGATGTACGGTGGCGGTTCTGGCAACGAGGATGGAGACGAAGATTATGAAGACGATTACAACAGTCTGGGAACTCAGATGGGTGAGGGAATGTCGTTGACGGCTGAGCAACGTACGTTGCTCGATGCGACGCGGGCGACCGCTGAAAATCGACTGTTGCTGGTGCGGTTTATGGATTTCACTGTCGAACGTGGACATGCCTATCAATATCGTGTTCGGCTCGAAATGAAGAATCCGAACTATGACCATCCCCTTGACGAACTGGAGGATCCGGCTTTGGGCGTTGAGCCGACGCTGTTTTCGGGGTGGAGCGTGCCGACTCCGGCGGTGTTTGTTCCGTTGGGGCACCATACCTATCTCACTGAGGTCAGCGGTCGTCCAGGTGAACATGAGTCAGTCGGAATGATGGTTTATACAGACACAACGGAAACCGGAATGCCTGTGATGGGCGGCATCAAAGTGCTCATGGGGCTTCCGGTGTCGGGACGGCAAAGACTTGAAGTGGTCGACCTGACCACGAATCAGTTGGAATCTCGCGAAATCACACTTGCCACGGATGAGTTGCTCTCAGCGGCCGAGGAGGTCGGTCGGCTTTCCACGTCTGATCACCCGGATCTCAGGTCACTGATGGCGGCCAACGGACAGAAACCAATTCCTGATCAGATCTGCGTTCTGGACAGCAATGGCTTGTTGATACTACGTTCTGTTGGCGATTCCGTACAACAGAGAGAGAATGACCAGGGGGAGTTTGAGATTATTCTGAAGCTGTATGAGGGTTGGCGAGTGCAAAAGACCACGGACGCCGACGGATTCTTCGGTGGTGCAGGCGGCGATGATTATGAAGGAGGAGGGGGAGACGGAGAAGGGCTTGGCATGGGGTCCGGCAGCTCTTCGTCAGGCGGATTTTATGGCGGGGGGGGCAGTACTGGGGGGCGGAAACAATCGTCCCGCTCACTACGACGCGACCAGCGATCCGGCAAGGCTCCACCATCCAGTGCTGGCGGGGGAGGGGGAGGCTACGAGAACTGATCGCAGGGCCGGTTTCTTCCCTGAGAAAGGAACCGCAGTTGACACCAAAGATATACCGCACTACAAGCTTGGGCTGCCTGGATCTAACCCCCAGTACCTGAGCGTGTTCTACGCTGTTCGATGGAGCGAACAACGATGCGAAACTATGTTTGGTTGTCTCTCGTTGTGGTCACTCTGGGTTGCGGTCGCAGTTCCGACACCACACCTGTCGCCGGTGTCCCGCTAGCGATCAATGGCCCATCCCGCGTCGATGCTGCAAAACCGCTTACCACGCCCGATCCCGCCGCAGGCGTGACGAATACAGTCGTCGAGCAGCTGTTTAAGAAAGCTCAGCAGGCGGCACGCGCCGGACAACTCGGGGTTTCCGTCGAGGCAATCAGCCAGGCGATTGGTCTCGAGCCCGGTGATTCCCGCCTGTTTCGCCTGCGGGCAGATGTCTATTCACGGATGGGCGAGTACGCCAATGCTCGCGCCGACTTCGCCCTTGCCGTCCAGACTGAGCCACGGAGCGCGGAACTTCGCAATATTCGTGGCTACTTTCTGATGTCTCGGGGCCTGACGACGGAAGCGCTGGCTGACTTCGACCAGGCACTGCAGCTGAATCCTGAATTTGCCGCAGCATGGAACAACCGAGGGCTCGTTCACCTTGCCAATCAGGATTATGAAGCCGCGGCAACTAATTTCGATAAGGCAACGACCATCGATGGTGTGTATGCCGACGCATTGAACAACCGAGGCTTCGCGAGATTCAAGATGGGACAGCTCTCACAAGCTCTGTCCGACCTGAAACGCACGGTGGAATTGAAACCGAACTACACAACTGCCTGGAACAACTGTGGCCTGGTCTACATGCAACAAAAGGAATATGCCCTTGCCGTCGATTCTTTCAGCCAGGCGATTCGCCTGGCGCCGACCGACATGCGGTGGTTGGGGCACCGACGGGAAGCGTTGAAGAGGCTGGGACGATATGCGGAAGCAGCCTCAGATGCAGAAAAGATCCAGTGGTTGAATACGCTTAATCAAATGACTCAGCATGCATTAAGTCAACCCAATGTCTCAAGCGCATGGATTGCACGGGCAGGCCATCTAATGAATGGTTCGGAATTTGATGCGGCCGTCAAGGATTACTCACGTGCGTTGAAGTTAAATCCAGCCGACCACGAAGCGTTGTGCGGCAGGGCGCTGGCCTGGCTGAATCTGGGCCAGGTCGGAAAGTCGATTGCTGACTGCGATGAATCGCTGGTGGCCGAACCCACGGTGGCCGCGTTCTCCATTCGCGGTGACGCGTGGTTCGCGAAGGCCAATTATGATCAGGCGATTGAAGACTTCGAAGCCGCGCATCGGTTCGATGACACCGTGGCGGCAGCATACCGAAACCGTGCAAAAGCGCGGCGGGCGGACGGTCACGACGAAATGGCTGACGCTGACCTCAAGGCAGCCAAAAGTATCTCTGCGGCCTTGAAAGGCGAATCGAGCCCCACGAAGCCCCCCAGTGCTCAGGTGCCGTTCCCAAACTAGCGCGGGCTCACCGTCACTTCCACGGCGCAATGAACGCAGCGTCGCTCAACGCAGCGTCGCTCAATGTGGCGTATCGGGCGCCATCCACCGCTGCCATCGCGGGAGTTTTCGGTCTTCAGTCTCAGACGGACGACTGCGCACAGGTCACTCCTGTTTTAGAGGTCGCAACATCAGTTCTTCGGTTGCCTGACTCGGCGACTTTCCGTCAAACAACACGTCATGGACGGCGTGGGCGATAGGCATGTCGACGTGTTGCTGCGACGCGATCGCACAAATTCCTTTTGCGGTATAGACCCCTTCGGCGACGGCCTGCATGGACTCCTGTATTGAGGCCAGCGTGTTCCCTCGGCCAAGCAGTTCACCGACTCGGCGGTTGCGGCTGTGGCGACTTCCACACGTCGCGATCAAATCGCCAATTCCGGCCAGCCCGTAAAACGTTTGAGCGTTCACACCCATGGCAGTGCCAAAACGAACCATTTCCGCCAGGCCACGTGTGATCAGAGCAGACTTTGCATTGTCACCAAATTCAAGACCATCTCCAATTCCGGCCGCAATGGCAATCACGTTTTTCAAGGCACCTGCCAGTTCCACACCGCGCAGATCGGCGCTTGAGTAGACTCGAAAATGCGTATTCGAAAACGTGCGTTGAACAGTCTCGGTGGCAGTAGGATTATCTGAGGCCGCGACAACCGTTGTCGGTTTACCAACTGCCGCTTCTTCCGCGTGGCACGGTCCGCCCAGAGCAACCACAGGGGCGCTGCCAAGGAGTTCCTGAATGATCTCACTGGGCCGAACCAACGTTTCGACCTCTATTCCTTTCACCGCACTGACCATCAGGGCAGACGTCGGGATATGTTCAAGCAGACTGCTCAATGAGTCACGAATCGCCCGCGTGGGCACACACACCAGCACGATGTCCGCCCCTGCGAGAGCACGCCGTGAGTCTGACGTCACGGCCACACTCGCCGGAATTCTGACTCCCGGCAACAGCCGCGTGTTCTCACGTGTTTCCGCAATATGGCTGGCGAAGACGGAATTCCGAACCCACAGTCGAACGGAGTTGGTGGATTTCTCTGAGAGGACAATAGAACACGCCGTACCCATGGCGCCACCGCCAAGGACGCAGATTGACTTCGTTTGTGGCTGCGTTGTTTCCTCGTCCATCAGATATGGTCTTATTGTTCCGCTGGCGTTTTCTGCTCAGGCACGGAAGCAGCTTCAGGCTTATCCGAGTCCTGTGTATTGTCGGGTAAAGGCTTGCCGGCCGACGGTTCTGCAGTTGAGCCATCGGGTCCTGCCTTGACGTCCTCCGTGGCGGGTTGTTGAACACCTGGGGTCACAGCAGACGGTGCTGCTTCCGGAAATTCGTAGTCTTCCCAAAGGTCCACATTTGCATCGGCGATCAGGCTGGCGGCGTCGTCGCTAACCTGGCGGAGGTAGATTTCAGCCAGAGGCCGAAATGTATTTTCTCCCCCATTGCTGATCAGTCCTTTAAGCAGGAATCGTGCGTTTGCGATGCTGCCGGATTCAATACCGGCCATCGCCATCATGAATCGCGATTCAACTTGTCCGCGTGGGAGCGTGGTCAGGGGAACCTGACTGCCGATCAGATGCGACAGGGGCCAACCCGGGAGCGGTGCTCCGATTCGAGCTTCGACGGCGGGAACTAATGGCAGCGTCTGCAGGAGTGACCTGCCGATCTGCGGATTGCTGACGAGCTGCGTAAAGACGTCAAGCTTGTCTCTCCATGCATCAATGGCAGATGGGTATGCCCCTTTTGCCAGTTGACTCAGTGCAACAGGTGTGTGCCACTGCAGCCCTGCGAACTCAGCACGCTGCTGATTCTCGCGAACAATGGCAACCAATCGATTCAGCACTTCAAAACCGTCTTCCAGCCCTCCTGTCTCCAGCAGCATCTGCCCCCGCAGCAACTCGGCCCTGGGAATGGCTCGAAGAAGGTCGATATTGTCATTGGCCAGATTCAACGCCAAACGCACATGACCGCCCTCATGCAGCTGTTCTATTACCGTAAGCTTCTGACTGGCGTGTTGTTGAAGATCCTCCGGAGGCTGCTGTTCCAGCATTTCGTCTACTGCCTGCTGAATCGTCTCCGTCTGCTCCTGCCACGTTCTTCGTGTCTCATACAATTGGCGCAGACGCTCCTCCGAATTCGGATCCTGCAGTAACCGGTCCTCCTCCAGCGTCAGGACTTCCTCGACGCATTCCAACGCCAGGCCGATTCGACCGCGCCCCCCATAGAGTTCCATCAGCGCGTTCCACAGCTCTGCGGCTTCCGGCTCAAGCACCAGGGCCTGCCGCAGCGCCATAACGGCCTGCATGTAACGCAACGAATCGGCACTATTTCCACCCACAGCGCCGACAATCGCCTGTTCGAACGCATCGAGCCGGACATAGGCAAGTCCCAGCAGCCCGTAGGCATCGAAATTCTGCGGATCCTCAAACAAAGAGGCGTTGCAATTTCGAATGGTCAGAAGCGGTCCCGCGAGTGCCACGCCAAGCGCCGTTGTATACGAAGCATTGTCCGGTGCGTTCACATGGGCCACCGCAAGGTCGTACACCACCTGCGGCGAAATCTGACTGTTTAGAACAAAAGCATGTTGTGCTTCCCGCAGCGGGCCGCTTAGCGTTCGACGGCTTGCGTAAATGTACTTGCTATAAAAATCGTTCTCTCGAGCAAAGTCGAATCGTTCAACGTCAGCTGTCTCTGAACTGCTGAATACGAGTTTCTGCAGGTCCACAGGAATGACATCCGCTGCGGCCTTCTGGAAAAAGGCGGCGGATGGTCCGCGTTGTGTCAGAATCCAGTTCGGACTCTGCACAAACGCATTTGTCGTTTGGTAGGCTGGATCACCTGGCGGCGACAGGCGTACCATGACGTGTGTCAAACCGAGTGCATCGTACTCTTCATTCCATTGCAGGTTAACAAGACCATCTTCACGTGCCGGATCGCCCTCCCCCACAGATGCAGCATCAAGGCTTGTGCCCAGCGGCGGTTCCTGATCCGGCGTTTTCAACAGACTGCGTCGCAGACTGTCGAACCTGTAAATCGATGACTCACGGTTCGTGTAACTGCCAAACAGAAGCACTCGACTATCGATGAAACTCTGGTAACCGTGCCAGATCAGAAGGTCACCCTGATTCATGCGAGTGTGGAAAACGCGTGCGTCTTCCGGCAGTTCAGCAAGTTGCTGTCCCAGAGTGTCCATCGTCGTCTTCAGGTCTGCCTCAAATCCCAGACCAACCGGACTTCGAGTTGGCAGACGATCCGCCACGGTGAAAAATGCCAGGAACGCCATCGCAAAGACGGTCACCGCACGCCCGCCACGTGAAAACAGCACTTCTTTCGGGTCAATGGTGTATTCCTGACGAAATGTGCGGCCGTACCATCGCTGTGCTGACGTGCCCGCTGCCACCGCCGCCACCAGAGCTGCGGCCGGAAGTTCGTGAACAGCGAACAGAGCAGCGACGAAAAACCCGGTCAGAGTCACAACCCAGGGAACGTCTTCCCGATTTCTGGCGATCACGAGAACGACAACGGCAATGAGCAGCATCGCAAGTCCGGTGACGTAGGCAAATTCAAAGCCTTCCAGAACCTCGGGAACCCAAAGCGGAAAGTACTCCGTTCGACCGTCCAGCAGAACAGACGCAGCCAGGGGGTTGCCGCCCGAGTCCGTGAGCGGCTTCAGCGCAGCCATTGATGGATACTCGACTGTGTATGTCGTGATGACAGACGTCAGGCTGGCGATGGGGGCGGGGGTCACCAGCAATGCCAGCACAGACAGTCCAGCCACTTTCCACAGCGGTGAAGGTGACGCACCTGGCGCCTCTCCGGCGCGTTCAGACAATACCTTCCGAACCTGCAGTCCGACGGCGAAGAGCACAACGGCAAAAACTCCGACGTACGCATGAGAATCGAAATTCGCCCAGACAGCGACGAGCAACGGCAACTTCCAGTGAAGTCCCGCTGCACTACCTTCGTGGTAGCGGTGCAGCTGCAGCAAAATCACAACCATACCGACCAGGGTCACAAGATCGGTCACAGGTTGAAAGTCAATGGAGCACGCGGCAACAGCCAGCACGCAGCAGATTGAACTCCACCACGTCGGCATGCCTCTCACGGAAATCAGAGACAACAGGTATGCTAATATGCCCGCCAACAGCGCTTTGAAAACGGTGAGTCCGTGTGGACCGCCAACCGAATACACGTAGCTGACCAGATTGTCGAAGGCCCAGGCCGAAGTTGCGACAGATTGACCGTCCAGCGAGTACGAGAGTGAGTCCTGCGGCGAGGGCAGAAATCCGTTCTGCAACATCTGGTCACCAGAACGGATGTGAACCAGTGTCTGAGTGTCGACCATCTGACTGAAGCCAAACAACACGGCAAGAAATATGGCAGCCCACCGCAGCATGAAGTCGCCGCGAATTGCCTCTTCTTCAACCAGTTCCGGCGTCAGCTCCTCCTCTTCGGGCAATTCGTCATCGAAATCCGGTGTCTGTCCAGGTGGGTCTGCCGCCCCGGTTTCTGTCGAATCGGTCGATGCGTCGTTGCCCATTGACGCCTCGGCTCCACCTTCGGAAACCTGAGCATCTTCAGGCAACGTCTCCTGGGTCTCGCTGTCTTGAGGCTCATCGGGCGCTGTTTCGCCGTTTTCGTCCTGAGAATTGCTCACGCTTTGTTCCTCGACACCGCAGAATCCGGCTGCCCATTCGGATCGAACGGGCAGCGCTGACGTAACTCGTTTCCTGATCGTCACTTATGAGGCCGCCGGCCATTCGGCGCGCACAACCTCACTGAGTAGCGTACGAGGATCAGATGAGCACCGTTGGCGAAACGTCACAAAGCGACTGGATCACAGCGATTCGCCTCAGACCTACCCGCAGTTTCAATAGGCAAGCCATGCTGCGTGTGACCGATCGCCCCGCCGGACTACAGCTCGAAGTATTGGTCTTCTTCGGTTGCTTCCAACGCGGCGAGATCTCTCTTTTCGCCCAATTCTGCGAGGTTCGCCGACTCGACGATCGGATCGCTGAATTGGTCAGCCCGCTTCTGCCCCACTGCACCGTGTGCGTCAGAAGTTTCTTCTGCTGACAAAGGACGTGCTTCCAGTAACTCCGGCGATATCACCTGTCCAGACGAAGCAGACTGAGAAACGGACGCTGGGCCACGTGGCGCGAGACTGTCTGCGGTCTTCTTCACCTTGCTCTTCACCGAAAATATCTTTGCGACCAGGTCGATGCCCGACACGATCGTTGCGGCAACGGACAGCCAGACAAATGCGCCAGAAGGTATGATGTTCGTCAGCACGGCCGCTATCATGAAGACACAGATCACAGCCAGTACCAGAAAAATTGGCGATCGCGCCGCAATACCAGTTCGTTCTTTTCGCTGGGCATGTACAGCCAGTGCATTCTCGATGGATTGAGTCGACAACGCACGAAATGAGTTCATGTCGTTGCGCAAAGCAGCAAGATCAATCTTCGGTCTGTCGACATTGGTATTCTTCGTGTCTGACAAGGGTGCGGCATCGGCACTCCGATCCACCGCTGCCGCAGACTCGGACGTCTCATTGTCGTAATCGCCAGCCATGTATGAGTCGATAAAGGACTTGGTTTGGGGTCTCTGCGGTTCCGCTGCAGATTCGTCTTTCGATGCCGACGAGCTTGATTCAGAGGTCAACTCCTCCGGCAATGTACCGCCCGCCTTCTGACGGTTTCGAGCCAGTAGTTGTTCCATATAGTCTGCGACAAATTGGTCTGAGGTCTTTTCCTCTGCCTTTTCCTCTGCCTTTTCTTCCTCTGCCAGCTCATCGCCGCACGCTTCCAGAAGTACGCTTTCAGCGCTACTGAAGCTCAGGGAAACTTCGTCAGATGATTCCGGGGCGTAGTGATCGACCTTAGTTGGCATCAGGTCTTCGGCAGCCGATGATGTCACGACTTCATTCCCACCCAGGCCAAACATCTCAGCCAGCTCAGAACGGATCGTCGAACGAGCGTCACCATCCTGGGTGTCGACCAAATCCGTGCAGGCGGT
>JAPYTO010000034.1:33576-39309 GCA_029941865.1 Fuerstiella sp.
GGATCGTCGAACGAGCGTCACCATCCTGGGTGTCGACCAAATCCGTGCAGGCGGTATCTACCGAATCCGTGCAGGCGGTGTCGATCAACGATTCAGACGGCATCGCAGTTTGCGGGTCATGCAACGACTGAGGCTGAGCGTCCGCTGTAACCTGCAGTTCGGCTCGGGCAAGTTCCAGCTGCTGACGTGCCTCAAGAAGCTGCCGCCGCTGAGCTTCGATGTCCTCTTCGGTGTTTTCAATTCTGCGTTGCCGCTCGCAGCTGTCTGCCTCACGCTGGTCCAGCACCGCTATGCGGTCATCCAGCTCTGCGTGTTGCAACTTGATGTGTTCCTCGTCTCTGCGTGTTGCGGCCGCCCCCCCAGTTGCACCTTCAATTCAGTCAGCAATTCGTCCTTTACTGCAAGGTCCCGCTGAAGGTCATCGACGACTGACGAATCCGCGTTATCACCCAATTGCCTGTCAGAACCCGTCGTGCCAGGTGCATTCAGTGCGGTATCAAGCTGGTCCCGAAGCTCGCAGATGATTGCTTCGTATTCTGCCAGCTTTGACGGGTCAGCATCGTGCCTGTCGGGCACAGCGGTCAGCTGACTGACACTGCTTTGCCATTCTGAACGCTCCTCTTCGAAATTGCTGACGACCTCCAGCAGCTTCTGCTCTAGCTCCGCGACGTCCTCGTCGCGAACAGACAACCGGGTCTGCAGCTGAAGCAGTTCGTCGCTGGGATTCGTAAGTTACTGTTGCGTATGCTGCTGTTCACTGTTGCCGAGTGCCTCGATCTCTGCGTCCGCTTTCTGCCGCATCACCCATTCGTCATGCAGAGACTGAAACGCCTCACGAAGTTCGACCAGCGCTGTGTTCAATTCGTCGCGTTCAGACTCCAGCACTGTCGATCGTCGATGTGCATCTTCAAGTTCTGCAATCAACTCCTCATCTGCCGACGCTGAATCTGTTGCCGACGGCGGTGGAATCGAATTTGCTTTCGCAAGTCGCTTCAGCTGTACGACGCGAGCGGCAGTTTCGTCATAACGAACGCCGAGTTCCACCTCCCGGGCATCCAGTTCTTCGGCCCGAGTCCCTAACGCTGCCTCAGCGGCGTTCACCGAGTCAGCGGCCTGCGCCCGAGACTCTTCCTGCGATATTTGAAATTCCTCGGCGCGTTCTTTGTCGCGTTCACTCCGCTGTTCTTCCAGTGCCTCGATCTGGCGTTGTTGCTCGGCAAGGGCAGAATCACGTTCTGCCAGCAATGATTCCCGCTCGGTCAGTCGCTGCTCGTGCGCCGCAATGTCCTGTTCTTTGGACAGGTGGTCTGCTGCCCCGGACGCCTCACGTTCACACAGACGCTCAAGCTGCTGCTGCCGGGCTGCCAGTTCTTCCTGCGACCTCTGAACTTCGTTTTTCTGCGCGGCGGCGGCCGATTCGGAAACATCGGCGACACGCTGTTCAAATTCGGCGACGCTTTGCTCAAATTCAGTCTGTTCGTGCTGTAGTTGCGACTCCTGTTCTTCTATTCGACGGGAACAGTCTTCCAGACTCTGACTTTGTCTGTGCAACTTCAGCTCAAGATTGTGGAGACGTTTTGCATCCACTCCCGCCTGTTCGCAATCGCCATCACTGTTAGAGGGCTGTGAAACGTCTTCTGAACCACCGGTTGCAACATCCGTGGAAGTCTCTGCAACAACTCTGTTTGTCAGAGTCTGGTTTGTCAGAGCACTCATCAGTGGAAGCACGGCCTCCAAATGCCCGGCCTCCGCTGCCTCAAGACGACGCTCAAGTCGCGCTATATGCGCCGCGATGCCCGCATCGAAGTTAGTGGACTGCTGTTCCGACAACGGAAATGTGCCAGAAGCCGGCAGGTCTGCAGTGGCCGCTTGAAAGCGAAACATAGCAGGACCGATCGCGAAAACGTCACCAGAATTCACACGTTCTGTCCCTGTGATGGGAACATCGTTCAGCCAGATGCTTGCACCCGGCGCGGGCCTGACAGTAATGAACTCATTATTTGCATCGATCAGGCAGTGGTAAGAAGCAACGCCCTTCAGCAGAATACGAATGTCACAGTCTTCGCCGCTGCCGCACATGAAACGTCCGGTTCGCGGTACAGATTGAATCTCTGCAGCGGAACTCCAGACCGGAATCAGGCTGTGGCAACCGATTGCCGGCGTTGCGGTCGCCAGTAGTGAGGAGTGAGGGGACATCAATTTCTCCGTAAGTCAGATTGAGATTTCTCCAGCGCGGAATCACCGCGCCGGTCAAAACCAATCTGCTCAGCCGACAACCGTACATTTGCACGTTGAGGACGAATTTCCAGTCTGTATTGATTATTCGGAGAGGGATCGAACGTCGATATTCCTCAACCTATAGATCACATACACTACAAAGCACCGTCCGTCAAAATGCGGAACCTCCGTCTTGCGGTAATCGGCATTTCCAGCAGACATGCCTGTAAGCGGTAGCAACTATGCAGATTCCCCAGCGTCTGCAATAAGTATCAGCCCCGGTTGGACGGTGCGAATGATGCCAATTCTGAAGTTCGTGCTGTTCCTGCGGATCACGAGTGTTAAGAATGACGCGGCTGACAATTGAGTGTTATGCGGCACACATGAAACGATTGTGCCGGCTTCAGCGATCGTCGTCCGTCGTTCCTTCAGAAGTCAACCGTATGAATTTGGGACGATAGAAAAATTCGACGTAGCGTTGCTGAAAGTCCACGTCCCGACTTGTTTGACGCAGTTCGTCGCCCCGGCAAACATGACGTTTGCACTGCAGGCCGCTGCTCATAATTTATCGCAGGGTGAACAGGAATTAGCAAAGCACGGCCCCCATGCATGTTGAACGATAATGACACGCCAACATCTGCCCATATTGGTCCGCCGACTGCATTTCACGGTATGCGTGGGACTGCTGACGTTCGTCTCGTGGGCATTGCTCAGCCCGCACCCGTTTGCCACCGTGCGCTACACTTCTCTGTCTCCACTGTCGACGTTAAGGACGGTCAGTGACGTCCTGCTTCATTGCGGAGCCTATGGCTTACTTAGCTTCGTCTGTTATCTTTCGGTGGCCAACAAGCAAAACGCCCAAGCCAAACGAATCCTGCTGGGGCTGTTGATTGCCCATGGCGTCAGCAGTGAATTGCTGCAGGCACTCGTCCCCTCTCGAAACTGCGACCCGCTTGACGGCATGGCCAACATGCTGGGAATCGCCATTGGCGCCATCGCCGTGACGTGGTTTCGTCCGGCACTTCGCCACGCCATGATTGTGATCTTTCCGGCTCAAACCGTCGACCCGACGTCGGGGGAAATCTGACTCCATCGGCTGGATGCAATGCAGCCAGCTCAGGAGTCATTTCTCCACCGACATTGGGAAGATGGTGAAAGTCATCAGCAATGCACGCACACGAAGCATACGCCTGACCATTCAATTCCGTGAAGACGACGTGTCAGTTCCGGACTCAGGCGGCCTGATCATTGTGACATTGTGCCGGACGTAGGTGTCCTCGGTCGGCCCCGGTTGCGTGACACTGAGCTTCGATTCAATAAAGTCAAACTTGGTGATGATGCGGCCAACTGACGGCAGCAGGCTCAACACATCCTGCAGCGGCGCCAGATCGGGAGCATTATTTCCCTGACCTGCCATACCGATGATCATGGGCAGCATGGCACCAACCTGCTGCAGGCCCTGGCCGAGCTGTCGAATCGATTCGCCAGTATTGCTGTAGCTGATGGAGTGCACGTCACCGGTAACCTCAAGCCCAAATTGGGTAAACCTGTCGCTGGACGCAAACGACTCGCTTTCTCCGCCCTTTGTCAGCATGACCGATTCAATCGCGTCTGCGTGGGACGCCACTGCCATCCAGCCGTCCTGAAAACCTACGGTCGGTGTCAGGCCACCCATCATCATGAATATCCCCGCAGATAGCTCCTCAAAACCTTCCAGCCGCGAGGACTCTTTGATGGTCAGTCCCTGGGCCTTGACCTGAGGAATCTGCTGCAGCAAGGCGATGCCTCGATGGACCAATTCACGAATGCGGTCCGGGTTTTCACAGCGCAGGAATGTCGCGGACTGCTGAGATGGACCAAACGGAGTCGGCGGTCCGGGGAATGTTACGGAAACGCTCTCGCCGCCGAATCCCTGCAACAAGTCTTCGTCCAGATGAATATCAAACTTGTCCTGAACTTCCGCCAATTGATCGAATGCCTGCTGCGATTCAGGGAACAATTCCGGAATCGTGTGCGTCACCCATTCGTACAGGGGATGCAGCGTTGCACCGCTGTTCATTGAGAAGCTGGTGGCGTTTGCAGGAACCCACTTTGACCAGTCCTTGAATGGCCTCTGGTTGGCAAACATTTTGCCAAACGTTTTCTCACGGTAGCCGGCCGCTGCTTTGCCGTAGGATGCAGAGCGATTTGTAAATCGCTGTGTGTACTCCACGGTCACTTCATAGTCAATCACAGCGACTTCGTTGAGAAACGACTGCAACAGCTGTGACACGCGGAGAGCTTCATCGTTGCCTGCGCCAACACCCTGAATGAAGGCAACCAGTCCGTTCAATTGCCTGAACAACGTCTCTCCATCAAAGAAGACCACAGCATCTTCAGCCTCGGGAAGATGTGTCAGGGCTTCTTTGAAACGCGGATCATCGAACTTTGATTCGCTGTCCGGATTGTCCAGCAGTGTCAGGCCCTGTTTGACGAGCTCGGGGTTCGTGCTGAACACAAACAGATCGCCGCGGACGCCGACAACAGGAGTAAGAGTAAAAGGAACGCCAGGTGGCAGTGGCAGCCGCAGAGAGGTCAGTTGCGCTTCGTTCTGGGTCTCTTCCACGACCGTCAGATTACCATTCGCCTCCTGTTCAGCCAGCCGAAACAGGTTTACGACGCCTTCGACCAATGAACTGGCACCGTCCTCCGGGAAACGCATCATCAGTAGATGCTGCGTCGTGACGCCTTCAAATTTCTGGCAATAAACCACCTCGCTGCAGTTTGCCAGATGTTCCCATTGAATCGGTTCAACGGCAGCTCGCAACGTATCTCGCACCGCAAGAATCTGTGCGACATCGTCTTCGGCAACCTGAGACTGCACCATCTGCACGGCGCGTTCGAGGATTCTGGACTTTTCGACCTCCCGCCAGATGTCGTTATAGTACTCCCTTTGATAGTCACGCTCCGGATTGTGCTTTCCATAGACAGCCAGAAACATGTCCGGCGGAATGGCGTCGCTGAGATCCGCGGCCAATGCAGGGCCGACCGCGGTCACCAGTAGAGTGGCCAAAGAGGCAGATTGAATCCAGGTTTTCATGTCGTTCATTTCTGGGCTGAGGAATCGAATTCTCTGAGACCGCAACAAAACCCGTGCGGCATGGCCGCCACCGAATCCGATGCGAGGAAGAGGCATCGAAGTCATGAAACAGATACCGTAACTCAGGACATTCGACCGTTGCACCCGATTCCTGGTGGATATTTCGAAAGATTACTCCAAAAACATCGGGTGGTTTCTGTCGCCTCGTGACAGCAGGTAGGCCATCAGATCGAGAAGCTCGTCCTGCTGCAACGTATTCAGCAGTCCCCGGGGCATCATCGATACCTTTGAAACCACCATTTCTTCAATCTGTCTACAGGTGGCAATGGGGTCCTGACCACTCCGGACGGTCGCAAAGAGGGGCAAGTGTTACTTTTTTCCCTTCCTCCTGGTTCTCAGTGTTTCCAGGCATGCAATCGCCTGGGCATCGGTTAATA
>JAPYTO010000035.1 GCA_029941865.1 Fuerstiella sp.
ATGTGCCAGCACAAGGCTCCGCATCGTACGTGGATGCCGCCCCTGCGGCATCTGAATCTGTATGACGATGTTGAAATTCCTGAACCAGGAACGCTGTTCGACGACTACGCAGATAACGCCAGCCCCGCGCGGTTTCACGAAATGGGCATTGATGGACACCTGAATCTGGTGGCGGACTGCTTCGGACCGGAATTGGCCAATTGGAATCCCACCGGAAAATCGATGGACCGTTCCGGCATCCGGAACAAAGAGAAGATGACGCCGGAACAACTGGCAGCGTGGAATGCTGCGTATGAACCCAAGAACAACGAACTTCGAAAGCTGAAACTGACGGGCAAAGAACTGGTTCGCTGGAAGTATCACCGCTACATCCGCAACTATCTGAGATGCATCAAAGGCGTTGATGAAAGCGTCGGACGCCTGGTCAGTTTTCTGAAAGAGAACGGACTTGAAGACAATACCATCGTAATCTACTCGTCGGATCAGGGTTTCTATCTCGGCGATCACGGTTGGTTTGACAAACGCTGGATGTACGAAGAATCCTTGAAGATGCCGTTGATTGTGAAGTGGCCGGGCGTCACCAAACCAGGCACTGTCAACTCGAAGCTCGTTCAGAATCTGGACTACGCAGAGACGTTTCTGGATGTTGCCGGTGCACCCATTCCCGCGGACATGCAGGGCCGATCACTGGTACCAATTCTCAAAGGCCAGTCACCGTCGGATTGGCGCAAGTCGATCTATTATCACTACTACGAATATCCCAGCGTCCACATGGTGGCCGCACACAACGGAATCCGCACCGAACGGTATAAACTGATTCGTTTCTACCAGTTTGACGAGTGGGAATTCTACGACCTGGAAAAAGATCCGGACGAACTGCAGAACGAATACAACAACCCGGACTACGCCGACGTGATCAGGACGCTGACGAAGGATCTGGAGCAACTTCGTCAGCACTATGGGGACGAATCAGACATGCAGGTCATGCCTGAGAAGTGGCGCAAGCAGTTTCGAGATGCGGGCTGATCAGGCCGTCAAAACGGTCGTCAGCGGTCAGCGAGTCTCTCGGGAATTCCCACGATACGGGGATGTCGCGTCAACCGGGCAGCCATCGTTATGACGCGACCGGATTCCCGCCGCTGGCACGCCGCTTACTGAAACGTTGTCTGGCGACCGGCGATCACCGGCAGCACGAGCTATGCGTCCACAGACGATTCCAGGGTCAGCGGGTTCAGCACTCGTCTGAGCCCACGCAGTCCAAGAAAGGCGGCCGCATGAGTTGGTTCGCGGATGACAGATTCCGGACGCACGTCAGACTCCTGATGCACGGTTTTTCTTGAAAGTGATGCGGTGTGGTTGGCAATCGCAATTACGTATTGACTCAGCCCACGAAAGCTGGCCAGTCGTTGACCGAAATCACTGATACTCATCTCTTCACGGTCCAGACACAGCTCCAGACGTTTAATGTCGCTGATTTCGGGAAGGTCGAAGATGTGTGGCGACGGCGGATTTAACTGCGTCGCGTCAAGACGAAAACGTGGTGATGCTCTACCATCATCTTCGTCAATATCCCCTCTGTTGCTCGCAGCCATCAGCTTGTCTTCCTTTGAAGAGTGTTTACTTTAGAAAATCGAGCAGATTCTGAGACACCAGGTTCGACACCGACGCCATCGTGAATTGCTGCAGTGTCAATAACTCCTGCATTCGAATGGCCGCTTCCGCAAGGCCAGCGCTGGTGGTTTCTCCGTATTTGATCTGCTGATCCAGAGTCTGGTCCTCGGTGCGGACCAGCAATCGTTCGATCTGTTCCAAAGTCACCGCCTGAATCCCGACTTCGTCCAACAGATGATCTTCGAGACGTTCGATATCACCCAGACGTCTGTTAATCGCGTCTTTTCGATCCGGACCACTGAGATTACGTGAATTGGTCAGATCGTCTCTGAGGGCAATCAGGGTGCCAAAGACGTCATTCGTTCCGACAAACTCCGCGGAGTCTTCGCCCGTCCGAAACAGTGTTGTTGTATCCAGATGAACGGTGGCTCCGTCCGCGGGATCGGTATATGTTTCGTTCGTGGAAAACGCAATGGGCTGTGTCGTGATGCCACCATCGATAGACAGCGTGCCGTCAGCAACGATGTCCACCGTTCCGCTGAAGCCCGCGGTGATTGCCGAAAGATCAAGGTAGACCTGTTCACCATTTGGTCCCGTCACCGTCAGGTCCGTATCCGCACTGGTAAAGTTAATGCTGGCGCCGTTGTTCAACGATACCGTGCCGGACGCACCGGTTCCGCTGGTATCGACGATCTGCAGTTGATTAGTGCCGCTGGCTCCAATGATGGTATCGCCAGCCACCGAACTGGTCCCTGCACTGACGCCGGACCCGACGGCAAAGGTCGTGGCGGTGTGAGTTACCGTTAACGTACGATGTCCGGTCGCCGTATCCGTGCCCAGGCCAGAGCTAAGTCCCGTGTTGCCGAGAATGATTGTGGGTTCACGTATCACAGTCTGAAAAATTTCGTCGCCGGCGATCAAAGCCTCACGTTCGGCGTCTCCTGTCAGTCGCAGAAAGGAGCTGGCCGAAGTTCCGGCATACGTGGCGGTGCCATCTGTGCTGGAGGAATCGAACGAGAAAGGTTCGGTGTCAGTCGCCGTGCCGGCGAACAGATATCCGGATTCATCCGAAGAATTGGCAATGCTGATCAACTGGTTCAGAATTCCATCCAATTCTGCAGCAAGAATCTTAATTTCCGCTGGCTCCGTGGTCTGTGCGCCTGTGAGCGCGACCTCTCGAGCACGAACGTACAGTTGCTGGGCTTCTCGCAGTTGCACGTGAGCCTGACTGACACGGGATTTGGAATGCCGGACCGATTCAATGTGCGTGTTCAGCCGAGTCAGCTGGTCCTTTTGAATAATGCTGCGGCGGACGGCGGCCGGATCATCGGACGGACGGTGCAGCCTGATTCCCGTGGAAATCTGCTGCTGAGTGCGTTGAAGCTCGGCAGCCTGGCGGCCCAGTTCACTGGTCGCAAAGTCAATCGCCAATCTCGGTGTCACTCGAAAATTCATGAGCTACTCAATCTCCGCCAATTGGATCTACTGAATGATCCGCATAATTTCGTCCATCGTGTCGTCCAAAGACGTAATGAATCGAGCGGCCGCCTGAAACGCCCGTTCCATTTCCATCATCTTCAGGATTTCCTCATCGGCACTGACTCCCGACGTTGCCTCGCGGTCTTCGATCAGGCGTCTGTCATACGCTTCCAGCTGCGATTTTTGATTCGACAGTTGCTGCACCTCAAGGCCAACATCGGCCGTGAAGTCGGCCAGTTCTTCCACAAACGTGCGATCATCGAACGCGGCAAAACGGAAGTCCCGTAAATTCGCCAAAGAAGCAATGTTACTGGCGTCACCGGGATGTCCGGTCAGTGACACTGCCAGCAGCTCCGGCGAAGCTGCGATGTCTTTGCGCAGGGCGAAGTTTCCGACAGCCGTGCCCGAGAACAGACTATTGAGTCCCAGTGCGGACAGGATCCCTGTGTTGTCCGGGTCCGACGTCACCAGTACGTTGGCGGTGTCCGTGCCGATGATGGTGCCGTTCCCGAATTGCAGCGATACTCCATCAGAAAGTTCCACTGGCGCGCCCGCCTCGTAACCTGAGCCCACATTCACATTGGCCACGATCTGGCCTGCACTGTTGCGGATTGTCGCGGTTAACCCGTCGGTCACGCCGACAGTCCCCGATCCATTGAAGGTGACGTCCCATTGGTCGTTGGTGTCACCAACAAAAAAACCGGAGAATTCAGGTTGAGCGGTGCCGGTGTATGAAGTCAGGTCCGGCAGGTCATCCACGCGGCCGGCGAAGTCAATTTTTTGATTGCCGACTGCCGAAACCGTCAGCCGGCCCGTTGCTGTATCGACCACCGCGTTGACTCCGCTGATGGCGTCCAGTGCGGTCGCCAGATCCGTGAGAGAGTCCGTGTAGGGATCAATGGCGACACGAGTGGAGCTGCGACGACCGTCAGCGGCGGTCACAGTAATCGTGAGTTCGCCGCTGATCACGGGAAATGCCAGCCCGCTGCTGACCAAAGGATCAGTGACGGAATCGACTCCGCGACTTCCCTGAATCAGACTGTATGCTCCGGAGGCCGGCAGGCCCGTGGCGTATTGCTGGTCAATGCTGCGGACGATCGTCGCGGCCATCTCGCCCAGACGATCCTGCGTTGACGGAATTGTTTCATTGACGGCCTCAAGCTGTCCGCCTAATCGACCGGATGTCAGGTCGAGCGTCCGCGACTGAGATGCCAGTCGAATCGACAACTGACCGTTGCTGTCAACTTCGGCGATTATTGGATCGGTCGTTTTCCCGACGGTGACTGTCGCTCCTCCGATCAGCACGACTTCCCGTCCGTCCTTCATCGTCTGAATGTCGACATCGGCCCATTGCGTCAGCTGAGAAACAATGCTGTCGCGGCGGTCCAGCAAGTCGTTGGGTTGCCGTCCGCTGATTCGTGCGATCTGAATCTCGTGGTTCAGGTCGGCAACGTCGTTGATCAGACCGTTCATCAGATTGACGGTGTCGGTTACCTCAGAGATGACAGTCTGGCGGTGCTGTTCCAGATCACTGTTCAGTCGACCAAACTGGTAGAGCAGATTCTCGGACGACGTAAGAAACTCGCTGCGTACGGTCTGTACTTCCGGAGAATTGGCGACGGCCTCCAGATTGTTGAAGAAGTCCGACAGATTCGCGTGGATGGAACTGTCGCCCGGCGTAAACAGACCCTCGATGCTGTTGGCCACATCCAGTTCCGCTCCAACCTGCCCCAGCTGCGCCTGATTCCGCAGAATAGCGGCTTCCGTGGCAACGTCGTACAGTCGCTCAATACTGCCAACGTCAACACCGGTGCCGACCAGATGTGCGCCGTCAATTTGCGGAGCGCGCGTAACAAGATTGACGCGCTGCCGATGGTAGCCCGGTGTCGAAGCATTCGCGATGTTGTTGCCAATGGTATTCAGCGTTCGCTGATGAGTGCGAAGCGCCGAAAGCCCTATGTCAAATCCACGCATGACTTTTTGCCTGCCGTGCTACAGCGAATTACGCTGACTTGTGGCCGCGGCGAACGTCTTTCCACCTGCGAGATTCGCTGTCCCACGAGCCCCACGACCATACCTTTTCGAAAACTGTTCGAATCCTGATTTCTCATGAACGTGCCCCGTAGCGCAGTGACTCGGGAGCCACGGATTTGCGACCGGAAGCATCGTATCTGTCCGAATTCGTGACGCCGCTGGTGTGTTGAAAGACGGCGTGCCGGATTTCACGATAGCCAGCCAGAATCCATCCCGTCGTTGACGATGTCCGACGCACCTGCCACGTCAATTGCAACAATCGTCGCCGTGCCGTGCGCAACGCTTGCGCCATTTCGGCATCGTGTTCGGCGACCGCTGCGATCAAATGACGTACCACAAACTCGCCCGGCGCTATCTGCATCCGTTCTGCCAGTTGCTGCACGACCAGACGGCAATCGGAATCAAGTCTGCGACACAGATCTGTGGCGGCATCCATACGGACACGCAGTCGACGGGCCTCTTCCCCGTCTGCACCAACGGTTCCCATGTCCTGCAGCAGCGAATTCAGCGCAAGCATGGCCGCTTCCTGAGCATCGAAATGAACAAGCAGTTGCCGTACCTGATCAGCCCATCCACCGGATGTCGAATCCGCAGGCGATGGGCTCACATCTCTGACGTCGGCCTGTGACTGCCCCTGGATATCCGTCTGTGGAGCCAGTGCAGAGTTGCGGTTATCCGTGACGCGGGGACGGTAGCCCGTCGCGTTACGCAGTCGGTTATTCTGCGAGTGCTGCTGCATCTTTGTATGCCTTTAACTTTTCCTCTTGAAGCGGTTTGACCTGGGAAGAAACGGCATCCGTGGCCCGTGTGCCGTTCAGAACGCTGCCGGCGTTACCGGACACCCCGGCTTCAGCGAACAGCTTCGCCATTCCGATGCCACCGTTTTCCGCGATGTGCTGTCCCATAAAGGCATCGAACATACCGCCGAACGTATCGCTGTCGTCACCTGCGAACATGTCCTTCGACATCGACTGACGCATGGTTTTGAGCATCATCGAAACGAAAACAGATTCGAATTCCCGGGCTACGGATGCTGCATCCGGCAAACGCTTACCGGACAGACTACCGCCCCCTTGAAGCGGAGACCGCTGTGACATTTCCGGCGACAGTGAGCTCAGCGGCAGTGCGACGTTTGTTTGCATTGTGACAGTCCTTATTGGATTTCGAGCTCTGCGTGCAAAGCCCCGGATGCCTTCAGCGTCTGAAAGATCACACTCAGGTCGCGAGGACTCACGCCCAGTGCATTCAATGATGCGGCCAGATCGGTCACGGAAGCGTTGTTCGGAACAACATTGATCATGCGGCTCTCTTCGGTCACGTCGACATCGGTGCGCGGCACAACGACCGTGCTGCCTGCACCAAACGCTTCCGGCTGTGACACTTCCGGAGACTCGACCGTGGTGACGAACAGGTTGCCGTGAGTGATCCCGACTATGGACACGCGGACGTCTCCGGTGAAAATCACAGTTCCAGTTCGTTCGTTGATGACAACTTTGGCAGACGTTGCCGGTGTGACCGTCAGCGCCAGGCATTTCGCTATGAATTGATAGGGCAGGTTAATCTGCTCATACGGTACACGAACCGAGACCATGGCCGGGTCGATGATAACGGCGGTATCGGGGGCACTTGTGTTCACCGCGGCCGCAATTCGACTGGCTGATTCCAGACTGGGATCACGCAGCAGCAGATGGAATACGCCCTGATGAATAATCTTTGTCGGAACTTCCACCTCGATGACAGCACCGCTGGCTACACGACCCGTTGTGGGATGATTCTTAACGACCGACGCTGCGTTACCGCCAAATTCGCCGCCGTTGGTCGATACCGGCCCGTTCGCGACGGCGTACACCTGCCCATCCACGCCCTTCAGCGGAGTTCTCAGCAGGACACCCCCGTTGAGACTCTCTGCGTCGTCGAATGCCGCCACAATGACATCCAGCTTCTGTCCTGGCTTTTTGTTCGGTGGCAACGTCGCTGTCACCATGACGACACTGATATTATCAGTCTTCTCTTTGGCCCGTTGAATGAACGCACGAATCTGCGGATCGGCTCGCAACCCCATCTTCTGCAGGAACTCAATCGCCGCTCGTTTTGTCGCTTCACCGGTGCCACCCGTTCCCGCCAGACCGACGACCAGCCCGTAGCCGATCAGGTCGTTCGGATGCTCTCCGGCCATCTCGGTAATGTCTTTGATGCGAACGAGCGGTCCCTCGACGGCGCGCAAAGAGTCACCGCAGACGCAGCACAATGCGACGGCGAATACGATCGTCAGTTTTCGAATTTGCGTATAAGACATCCGTGTCTTTCTAATCAGAATGCAGCAGTATTCGCCGCCCCCACGACGACTGTGATTCTCCTGACACATCGTCCGGTCCGGTTAAAACGGCCAGATCTTATTTACCTTCCGACTCAACCAGCCCTGGCGACTAAAACGTCGTTCCTGTCCGGCGTCAGTGTATTCTGTCTTCATGTTCGCGATGAATCGCGAACTGATGGTGTTATCCGGACCGATGTCAACGGGACGGGCGATGCCTGAAACGGTAAGTCGTCGTAGTTCGCCGGCGATGGTGATCTGACGTTGGCCGTGCAGGACGAGGTTGCCGTTGGGCAGCACCTGCACGACTGTGACCGTGATCCGATCCGACAGTTCACGTGAATTACGATACGTCGCGCCACCAGAAAAATTCCTGTCGGTCGCCATGTTGGTGTCCAGATCTGCCGATGCGGCCTGGCTGCTCAATCCGCCAGTGGTCGCTGCGGCAAAATCGAACTTGACCCCTGAATCGGACGACTTTTTCAGGCCTTTATCCTCGCGGTTGTCGACTTCCGTTGACTCGTTAATGATCAACGTCAGCAAGTCACCCGGTCGCCGCGCTCGGGAATCTTCGAACAGGAACACCTGCTGCGGGTCTCGATGACGCCATAAAGAATCTGCGGGGGTGTCGGCTGCCGTCGCAAGCACGCCGCAGACTGACAGACACAGGAGCTTCACATGGCGTTTAAAGGTGTTTGTATGTTTCATTTCGTTTACCCGCAGTTTCCGTCCGAATCTGTCAACGATTTCCATCGAGTGCAGTGACATGTCGTCGTCGGCCTGTCAAAGCCGTGGGCCACAGAAGGCAGAAGTGTCAATGACTATCTGCCGCGGCTCATATCGATTTCCAGTTCACCCGCCCTCACAATTCTTCCCGAAAGGATTTTCTTCGAAATCGAATTTCGTACTCGAATCCGGTCGCCTACCCGGCCGTGGTCAAGAGCTTCGGCCAGCGCTAACTGGATTCTCAACCCGTTGCCCTTCGCCGTCACCTGTACGATGTCTCGTGCCCTGACCACAATGTCCTGTTTCGCAGCAACCGGTTGTCGCAGGTCGCGGAGAGACAGAATCTTCCCCGGACCAACAACGCTTCGCAAACTGCGACCATAGATGTCGGCTTCGGTCGGTTCATCTGCCACGGTTGGCAGAAATCGATTTTCAAACTGCACGTCATCCGGACCGATGATGGATTCTCGCTGCAGCGATATTCTTGTGACGGCGACTCTCTGACGTTTCAACACAATAAATCTGGCCAGACGCGTGGCCACCAGATTGTCGCCCTTCCACAACCGAACCTTCATACTCGTCTGACCCAGTTCCGCGCGAACCGGCGGGGACACTTCAATACGAAGGCCGGGCAGTTCCCGGAACTGCCTGGGCACTGCTGACATGAATACATCTCTCAGGCGAACCTGAATGTTATCTTCCGTCGTCCCGAACATCAGCAGCATCGCATCCCGGGCCGCACGTTCCACATCAGCGTCGGTAACGGGTTGCGATTCCACGTAGGTTATCATCACGCTTTCCGGCCCCTGCACGACCAACGCATTCTGCTGCCAGCCTGCGAGCATCAGCCGGATCCGCACGAAAGACGTTGTCAGCGTTGCGATCGTATCAGGAGCCTGGATTGAAGCGACGTCGATCCGACCGATTGCTGCGACCAATTGCGGCGATCCTGCGGTGATGGTGGCAATGTCATCAAGCCGCACTTCACGGCTGCCGACCACCGGATCACGGTGCAGTCGGACAGTAATCTGTGCAGAAGCCTGGCCTGCCAGGCCCAGCAGCACGACGATGGCGAACATCGACATAACCACTCTGGAAGTGGCAGATCTGTGGTGACAGCAGTGGCGTTGCATTAGGATTACCTTACGATATCGGTAGCAGTTGACAGCATTTCATCACTGGCACGAATGGCTCGTGAATTCACATCGTACGCTCGCTGTGCGGAAATCAGAGAAATCAGTTCCGTTGCGGATTCCACGTTGGAACCTTCCAGAAAACCGTTGCGAATGATGCCGAAGCCCGCATCACCAGCGTTGCCAATGACCGCATGGCCGGACGCTGCTGTGGCGGCGAACAGCACACCGTCTTCACTCAAAAGCCCTGCCCGATGAATGAATCTGGCCAGTGGAATCTGCCCGAGATTTTGCGGAGCCTCGTCAGTGCCGCTCCATATGGCGCACACCGTTCCATCCGTGCCGATTATGATCTTCGATATATCCGTCCCTTGTGGGATGGTGATCGCAGGAGTCAGAATGTAGCCGTCAGCATTGACAAGTTGCCCGTCTGCGTCCACCTTAAACGCCCCGGCACGCGTATAGCGGGATTCTCCATTGGGGAGATCTACCTGAAAGAACCCGTCGCCTTCGATGGCAACGTCCAGCGGATTTTGCGTCTGCTCAAAAGCACACAGCGTGAAGTCCCACCCCTGCATGATGTTCCTGGTTGTTCCAACTGAACGAACGCCGTTACCGATTTGCGTCCCGGATACGGCCGTTTCAGGGCGGCAAGTCGTGTTATACACGAGGTCCGCGACGTCCACGCGGCCTCTTCGAAAGCCCGTCGTATCGATGTTCGCCAGATTGTTGAGCGCACTCTTTATCCTCAGCTCATGAACCATCGTGCCCGTCGGGTCACCATTCACGTATCCCTGAGATAAACTGCCGATTCCCCCAACACCCGGTGAGCCGGTGACGGCGTCGCCGGAAGCAGTTGTCGCGGCAAAGCAGCAACCGCCGTCTTCATTCGACAGTCCGTCAGGATTGATGAACGCCGCCAGCTGAAATTGACCGAGCTTAACCGGAGCATCATCACTGCCGATCGGTAAGGCCTCCACACTTCCATTCATGCCGATTGTTATCTTACGTATGTCGAATCCCTGTGGGATGATAATCTGAGGCAACAGGAGATACCCGTCAGCGTTAACAATTCTCCCCGTTCGTCCGTCCCGGCAAAAAGACCCCCAACGTGTATAGCGCAATTCTCCGTTGGGTTGTTGCAACTGAAAGAAGCCTTCGCCTTCGATGGCGACGTCCAGACTGTATCCTGTCTGCTCAAACGCGCCCTGCATGCAATGTTCAGGCCGAACATCGTTACCTGCCTGCCGCTCGGTAAACGAAACCTGCTCATCAGGCTCGACCATACCGGGCTGGTGAGCCGTGCTGACAACGTGATCCGCGAAATTCACAGCACAGCCGCCCGCCACGCAACACAGCACAAAGGTGCTGAACAAACATGCAACCACGCTGGAACGGCCATATCTGAATTGACGGAATTGGCGTCTCATCGTTTACCTTACGATATCGGTCGCAGTGGACAGCATTTCATCACCGGCACGAATGGCTCGTGAATTCACTTCGTACGCTCGCTGTGCGGAGATCAGAGAAATCAGTTCCGTCACGACTTCGACGTTGGAACCTTCCACAAAACCGTTGCGAATGAGGCCGAATCCCGCATCACCAGCGTTGCCAATGACCGCGTCACCGGACGCTGCTGTGGCGGCGAACAGGTTGGAGCCTTCGCTGGACAGACCGGCGGGATTGAGGAACGTGGCGAGTTGAATCTGCCCGAGATTTTGCGGAGTCTCGTCAGTGCCGCTCTGTACGGCGTTCACCGTTCCGTCCGTGCCGATTGTGATCTTCGCTAGATCCGTCCCTTGTGGGATGGTGATCGCAGGGTTCAGAATGTAGCCGTCAGCATTGACAAGTTGCCCGTCTGCGTCCACCTTAAACGCCCCGGCACGCGTATAGCGGGATTCTCCATTGGGGAGATCTACCTGAAAGAACCCGTCGCCTTCGATGGCAACGTCCAGCGGATTTTGCGTCTGCTCAAACGCACCCTGCGAAAAATGTTTTGTCGTTCCGACAACGCGAACGCCATTACCAATCTGCAGCCCCGTCGGAGACACCTGCGTATTGGAAACCGCAGTACCGGGTTGGCGAAGAGTGCTATACACGAGATCCGCGAAATCCATGCGACTTCTGCGGAAACCTGTTGTGTTGACGTTCGCCAGATTGTTAGCGGTGTTGTCAATCAACAACTCCTGCGCCTTCATGCCTGTCGCGCTGGTGTAGAGAGCTCGTAACATTGTCGACGTATTCCTTAGTAATAGTTTCGTGTTGCCTGCGTTCTCAGAACGAAGGCCGGGACCGGAGTTTCGATTCCGAGCCGTTAACTCGAATTCGCGTTGAGAGCCACGCCCTCATCAGTTGTTGATGTGTTTTTCGATCGCTTCATCAATGGAAGTGAGTACTCGCTGAGCGGCCTCGTACTGTCTTGACGCCACCATGATGTTCACAAGTTCGTCCATGTAGGCTACGTTTCCCTGTTCCACGTATTCCTGCAGCACTACGCCCGTCGAGGCATCCGGCGTTATGTTGTCCGGTGCCTGAAACAACGACGCACCGACAGGGTGCAGGACACTGTTGTCCCCAAACTGCACGGTCTCCAGCTGACCGAACTCAACGCCGTTGGCGTCGAAGAAGCGTCCTTCGCTGTCAACCGTAACGGCGCTCATGGGGGTATCTGGCGGAAGAGTGATCGTCCCGTTGAGGCCACGGACCGGCAACTGGTCAACCGTGATCAATTCACGATTTTCGTTTTCCAGAAACGCGCCGTTGCGAGTGTAAAGCGGTCCCACTGGTCCATCCACCACGAAGAAGCCGTCTCCGTTGATGGCAAAGTCAAGTTTGCGCCCTGTCTGTTTGATCGTTCCATGAGTGAAGTCCAGCTTGACCGCGTCTTCACTGTAACTTCCAATGGTTGTGCCCAGAAACGGCGACATCCCCGATTTGTCCTGCGCATCGGCCATGCTGGTTTCGAACTGGGACTGCGTGAGCACGCGACGTCGGAACCCCGGCAGATGCGCGTTCGCCAGGTTCTCTGCTGCCGTTTCGTGTCGCATTGCCGCAGCATCCATTGCCGTGGCCGCGCTGTAGAGTCCTGAAATCATCCCTGCCCCCGTGTGTTGTCTGTATCAGTTCTTCGGACTTTAACGGTGATGCAGGTGCTGCGAACAAGTCGCCAATCCGTGACTTACTCGTTTTTCCCCATGTCCGGCAGGCGGGCTGGAAGCCTGAGGACCCGGCAGGCGGAAAAATGTTCCGTCGTCCGGAAACGCTTTCCGCCTGCGGACACGATTCGGCCGTTATTGCGGAAGACGGCGCCGCGTGACAACACGCAGGGAAGTCGGGTGCTTGAACCCGACCAGAGCCGTCAACAAGCTCGCCTCTCGGTGTGTTCACCGGCACTTAACTTCACTCTCCCTGTGAGAGAGTTGAGCCCCGGAGGCCGTCCGGTCACCTGAAACAGTGAGCCGCAAGGCGCTAGCCGCGGGTGAAAACATTACCAATAACCGGCGGCTAGCGCCGTGCCGCTCACAAGAGTCGACGTATCCGGACAGCCTGCCAGGAGAGGGTGTCCGCGCCGGAACCTCCCCTCACTTAGGCTCGACCCTCCTTGAGAAGGAGGGTGAAGTGACTTGTGTCGACACTGTTGTTTCACCGGGGACTGAGCGTGGCTCGTCTTACACGTCGGTTTCCCGCCGGGCAAATCGACGGAACATCAGCGGCAGCGGCAGCAGCGCCGCGGCAAAGGCCAGCACAGCCAACGCCGAATAGCTAAAGGTGTAGTCGGCGAAGCGTTCGTCGAACAGCGCGACCAGTGGTGGACCAAACGCGCCGACGCCAAATCCCATCATGTTGCTGAAACCAAATCCGACGCTACGACGATGTCGAGGCAGAAACTCCGGAATCAGACTGTTGTACAATGGCTGATTCATGAAATGGACGAAGGCCCACAGACAGGCGGCAGCAAGTCTCTGCCAGCCCTCGGCAAACGTCATCCACACCAGGAAGGGAATGTTGCCGAGATAAACGATGGACAGCAGCACCGGAAGGGATCTCGGCTTCGCAAGTCGACCAGCCGTCCATTGTCCAAACGCTCCACAGACTAACGCCAGAGCTGCGGCATAATTGCCCAGTGCCTCGTCCGCAATGGGCTGCCCAATGAGACCTTCCAGCGGCACCAGGGCACCGGATTCTTTCAGGTACCGTGGCAGAAAATGCAACACGGCACCGTAGATCGTGCCTCCCAGGGCAGTGCCCAACACAAGCACGGTGTAGGGCCACAGCTGAAAGGTGAGCGTGGGCTCAGCTGATAACGCGTCCTGTGACTGTTCGGCGCCTGCTGTTGGCGCCCGGTCCACAACCACGGGACGGGGCTTTGGTTTCAACAGCGCCCATACCAACATCGCCAGGACAAAACTGATCAGGCTCAGCAACGCGTAGTATCCACGCCAGTCCCCCGGGCGCACAGATAACATCAGCCCGGCAATGAAGGGAGCAGAAGCAATGCCCAGTGACCCGAACACTCCGTGAATCCCCAACGCCCTGGAGCGGGTTTTCGGCGTGGTTTCGTTGGCCAGCAGCGACAGCCCGGCCGGATGGTACATGCTGGCAAAGGCGCCCATAGCGAACAGCTGGACGTAGATAGCCGATGCCGTCGCACTTGCCACGAAGGACACGGAAACGATGGCCGAACCGAACAGATACAGCACAAGGACGCGTTTTTCCCCGAAGCGATCCGCCAGTAGTCCGGCAAAAAAGGCTCCGATGCCGTACGGCAGCCGCAACGCGCTTCCCAGGAAGCCAGACTGTTTCAGGCTGAGCGTGAACTCGGTTGAGATCACCTGTTCAACGCTGGCAATCGACTGTTCCAGCAAATGAACCAGCGCATGAGCGCACGAGACCAGCAGAATGATTCTGACAACGGGATTGGATCGCGGCACGAAGGGCCTTTACGCAGGTGACCTGGAGTTACTGTTTGCCAGCAACTGCTGACAATTGTTGCGACAGGTATGTTCGCGATTTGTTGATTTCTGAAGTCACCTGAGCCGCGGTTTCCATAATCGGAATCCCACGCGGCACCGGATGCATGAAGATCTCGGTCCAGCCCGAGTACCTGATGTCGGCCAACGCCTGCACGATTGGTCCAAAGTCCAGCGGTCCGTGGCCTGGCAGCTGCTTGAGTTCCTGTTCCTTGGGCAATCTGGTCACACAGCCGTCGCCGTGTTCCCATGCATAGAAGACTTTGGTCGCGCTGCCGAGATCTTTCACCAGCCTGGCGATCAAATCGGCGTCCTGAGACAAATGGTAAGGCGCCAGCGCGATTCCGATATTTTCTGATGCTCGCAGCTCGGCCAGGTACTTCAATGAGTCGGGCGAATCAATCAGGCTGTTGCCGTGATTTTCGATGGCAATTGTGACGCCCGTTTCTTCCGCGACTTCCAGATGCGGCTTCATCTTCTCAAGAAAATCACCGACCGCTTTCTTCAGCTCGGCTCCTTTTAGATTTCTCGGACCGCTGCCTCCGGCCACGATGGTCTGACATCCGAGTCGCTGAGCAACCTTCATTTCGTTCTGCAGACCAAACGGTCCGAGTTTGTACTGCGTGATGCAGCCCAGCGAAACGCCATGCTTCTGCAACAGCGACGCGAACAGCTCCTCGCCCATGTCGTCCAGTTGTTCACGTTGGTTACCGTGACTCTTCGGCCAGATGTCGATATGGGCAGCGCCGCATTTGGCGACCTCGGGCAAAATCTCGCCGAGGTACAAATAACCGTACATGCACGTGCCGACGATGTATTTGAACTGAAAGTCAGTTGCAGCAGAGACAGCAGAAAACGCTGTTCGGCCTGCACCGGCAGCAATCGCAGCGGTTGCTGCCAGTATCTGTCGGCGGGTCAGAGGATTCATGGTGAGGCCTTCGCGAGGAAATGGAACGTATTCCGTTGTTCCCGGACTGCCGCCTGGGAACAACGATCAAGTCTGAGCGACCGACAGAGCCGATCGTATGGGGAAGGACCGCAATAAGCGGGACGCGCAAGCGAGTGAGTGGATCTCGTGCGTTTGAGAAACACACTTGCTTATGCTGCGTGTTTGTATCAAAACGGCGAAGCAGAGCTTCGAGGACATGACGTCCCAAACCGGAGTTTGGGACTGAGGAAAATCAATCGACTTCACCACAAGCTACATGACCAGTTGCTCCGGGTCCAGCTTACGGCTTTCCAGAGCGGTCAGCGTGTCGTCGGTGCTGGCGGGATCCACGGCGCGGCAGGAATCCGTCAGTAGCGCGGCGAGTTCAGCAAGGTCGCTGCGCCACGCCACCGGATCAATCTCCGGTGGTTCAATCTGAGCGAATTCGCCGCACAGCAGAATCATTCTGAGGCAATGGCGAAAGATGATGCCTTCCTGCTTCGTCAGATCGCGAGCTCGCACGTATTTGTTAAAGTCACCGCCAAACTGCAGCAGGTCGCCGATGCACCAGATCGATGTGGAGCGTGCGTCATGAATGTTCGGGAAATCACTACGGAACAGCATGTGCATTTTCTGAGCGAGTTCCAGCGGCGGAATTCTGCGGCCTGTGACTTCATCGCGATAGCCGGTGAGTTCCTCCTGAGTGGCAAGTCCACGCCGCAGCACTTCGCCGTCTGCGTACTCCGTGGTTAGCGGTCCGTGCGGCATCTTGTCAGGAAACGGAACGCGGACGGATTTGCCCACCGATCGCGGCATGTTGAGTGCTGCTTCCAGCAACTGCAAGCGCTCCTCATAGCTGGCCCTGTGCATGTGCTCGGCCAGAAAAATCGCGTAGACGGAATTAATACTGCGAAACGCGAACAACATTTCCAGCTGGGGGGTCGCGATGGCATGCTGGGGCTCGTATTCGTCCAGCCGCATCTGTTGTTGATCCACGGCGGCAGGTTTCGACAACTGTTCACCCGCTCCGGGCTTCTTTGCAGCACTCGTGGATGCCGTTCCGCCGGACGACTTGGCCTCCTGGATCAGTTGACCAAGCAATCCCGGAGATGCTGCTGGAATTGAGTCATCGGCGTCTGCCTGGTCATCGTCAGCTTCAGGTGGCTCAGGCTGTTCCGACTGTGTATTGGCATTCGTCTCCGCCGCAGCGACGGTTGCCTCATCTTCGAAAACGCCGAGACCAAAGCCCGGATCCTCTTCGCTGATTTTCGACCCGAAATCGATCACGTCGCCCATGCCGTCATCGTGGATCGTCAGTCCCGAACCCCAGACAGACGTGGTCACGGAACGACCGTCCTGAACGTCATCGAGCGCCAACGCGACGCCTCCGCCGACGATGCGACTGCGAAACACGGGGGACTCGTCCGACGTTTCAGTCTCCGTCTGTCGATGCGGTGGCTTCGGGGACAACGTGATAAAACCACCGGCGTCGAGCGTGATCAGCATTCGTTTGAGCGTTTTTTCCGCGTCTTCCTTTTCTTCTGTATCAAGCAGGCGACGGCGAATGGCATCCTGCAGCGAATACACAGAGCCGGACTTGCGAATCAGAAACGCCAGCAGTCGCCACGGAAAACGGCCCCGACTGGCCAGCTTACCGGGCGCAGCCCCGCGCAGTGTTTCAAACTGTTTTTCAGTCCAGTACTGCTGCCCCGAGCGACGTTTGGGCATCTTCTTCTTGAGTTTTTTTTTGGCCCGCCGCAGCATCGGGTCTTTTGTATCTTCAGGGATCTGGTCGTATTTCTGCTGCCAGCGATGCAACTTCACGTCGTCTTCGTGGGCCACCGCAAAGACGTAGCCCTGATCGTCAAACTGCGGACGTCCCGCACGGCCGAACATCTGATGAGCGGAACTGGCGTCGATCAGTTTCATGGCTCGCGGTGGCCCTTTGATCAGCGACGTCATCACGACGGAACGGGCCGGTAGATTGATACCGGCGGCCAGCGTTTCGGTGCAGATGCAGACAGACAACAGCTTCTTCTGAAACAACGACTCGACGGCTCGGCGATATTTCGGCAGCAGACCGGCATGATGAATGCCCACGCCACGGATCAGAATCTGTTTCAGCTTGCCGCCTGCCCCGAGGGACCAATCCATCTGGTCCAATTCGATCTGCAGCTGTTTCTGCTGACCGCTGGCCAACAGACGGCGTCCTTTCAGTTGCTCCGCGACGCTCCAGCATTCGCTGCGGTTGAAGCAAAAGACCAGCGCAGGTGTGTAGCGAGCTTCGTCGTCATCGCCATCGGCCATGATCTCAAGTTGTTCAGACAGCAGTTCATCGATGACCCAGCGAAAGCTCAGCGGCACTCTGCGTTCATCACTTTGCAGCAATCGCAGCCGTCGGTTGTGTTGTTTGTTGAGCCACACGACGAATTCCGGTGCGTTGCCGACCGTAGCGCTGATTAACAGGACTCGCACCCGCTTCGGCAACATCCCCAGAGACAGTTCCCAGACAATGCCTCGCTCCGGATCGTTGAAGTTGTGGAATTCGTCCATCACAACGGCTGAAACGTTGTCAAAGGAAAACTCCTCCGGCGACAGCAGACGGTTCAACAGGATTTCGGCGACGACCACCAGGATCTGTGCGTCCGGGTTCACGCGACGGTTGCCTGTGACCAATCCCACGTCGTTCCGTGAGAACCCCCAGCGTTCGGCCGAATCCTGCAGATCGTGAAACTTCTGCTCCGTCAACGCAATCAGCGGAGTCGTGTAATAAGCCTGACGCCCGGTCATCAGTGCTTCGAACAATGCCGTCTCAGCGATAACCGTCTTGCCAGTTCCCGTTGGAGCGCAAATGAGAATGCCGTCCTCGCCCTCAAACCATGCCAGGATCGCCTGTTCCTGAAACGGATAGGGAGTCCACGGCAGTTGATCGAGGTAGCGAAGGGCGATTTCTTCGGGTGACGGTAGCTCCGACTCCATTCCTGTCCTCGGTGAATACTACAGCGAATTTCGCTGACTCGTGTCCGCGGTTGACGTGTTTCAATAGCAGAACGGCTGCCCCCACGAGCCAGCACCGGTTCCGTCAATTTGTAAACTGCTCTTCTAGATAACTGCTAATGGGCCGACAGAGTGTTTTCGAAGTTCACGTGTCCCTTCGCATCGTGGTCCCGGGATACGTTTGTCGGCCGAACCGCGTGGAAGAAGCCGACCGTTGCCGGCAACCGTTGGGTTGTACGTGTTCTCTTCATTTGGCTGTGTCCGATCACTGTCACGAGACATCGGAGGCTACAAACCGTGAGCGGTCCGTCAATGGAATCCTTCCTTTTTGTGGGATGGGCACTACTGACTGTCCCGGACCTGATGACTTTGAAGACCGCGTGTCCATCATTAGCGATCCTTGTGCGGGTTGTCATCCAGGTCGCGCCGATGTCGGGGGCCAGGAATGACAGGCAACCAACGGCTACACGGATAGGATCGGTTAACCGGGGGAATTACACCGTGCAAATTGAGAAAACCTGTCCCTGGAAGTGCTTTCTGAGAATTGCGGCTTGGCGAAGTTGCTCCCCTTGGGTAGACTGCTCGGCAGACGTTCCTTTTTCTTTAGAGAAGGCGTCGTCAAAGTGGTCGGATCCAAGCGAGTTACGTTATTCGTGAAAATGAATAGCGTTTTCCGGCCAAACGGGGTTTTCTGACAGAGGTGGATCCTCCTGCAGCCCCGTGCTATCTGCGTCGCTATGTTCGCCGCAAATTTTGCTGCACTCCATCGGTTAAGTGGACCGCTCTGGAAAGCCGCCAGCGTCTTAAGGACGCACTGAATTCCGTGACTTTCTTGTTTGTCCGGAATGTCTGTTAACGCGGCGTTTGCATGCCATGTCGGCTCCAGCCTGTGTGCTGTTGTCCCGCGATCTATTGGGCAGAAACCCAAAGAGACGTAGGACGATCCGATCGACTTTCGCACATCACTCCTGATCCATTAAGGAACACCATTGAAGACATTTGAAGAACTCCAGTTAATCGCTCCATTGCAGCGTGCGTTGACTGACGAGAAGTATGAAATTCCAACCCCCATTCAGGCGCAGACGGTCCCCGCTGCACTGCAGGGGCGTGACATCCTGGGCTGTGCTCAGACGGGCACCGGCAAAACAGCTGCATTCGCATTGCCCATTCTTAACCAATTGGGAAAGCAAAACCTGAAGGCGCAACCCAATCGGCCTTTGGTACTGGTGTTGGCTCCCACGCGAGAGTTGGCGATTCAGATTGAAGAAAGCTTTGCCACATACGGCAGGCACCTGCGACTTCGCCAGGTTTTGGTTTATGGCGGCGTAAAGCAGGGGAACCAGGTGCGGGCTCTGAAACGGGGAGCCCACATCCTCGTCGCCACACCCGGCCGATTGATTGACCTGATGAATCAGGGGCACATCACGCTGGATCAGCTGGAAGTTTTTGTTCTGGATGAAGCGGACCGGATGCTCGACATGGGCTTTCTGCCGGATTTGAGGCGGATTATCAGCCATCTGCCGGATGAACGACAATCGTTGTTCTTTTCGGCCACAATGCCGCCGAAAATCACTCAGCTGTCTAAGCGACTGCTGCGAACTCCCGTCAGCGTCAATGTGACTCCGAAAACAACGAGCGTCGAACGCATCGAACAGAAGATCATGTTTGTCGAGCGCACCGGAAAGCAGTCGCTGTTGCGACAGATCCTGACTGCCGGCGACGTCGATCGTGCAATCGTGTTTACGAAGACGAAGCGGGGTGCCAACGTGGTGGCTGAGAAACTGGAACGCAGCGGAATCAAAGCCCTCGCCATTCATGGTAACAAATCCCAAAACGCCCGGCAACGTGCTTTGGAAGCGTTTCGACAGAACCAGATACAGGTGCTCGTGGCCACGGACGTCGCAGCTCGAGGGATCGACATCGATGGCATCACACATGTGATCAATTTTGATCTTCCCATCGAACCAGAAGCGTATGTTCACCGCATTGGCCGCACCGGCCGAGCCGGTGCGGAAGGGATTGCGTTGTCATTCTGCAGTGCCACCGAAGGCAGCGAACTGCATGCGATTGAGCGATTGATCGGCCAGAAAATTCCGCTCGCCGAGGGGCAAATTCAGCCGCAATGGCGACCGGAACAGAAAGGTCGTTCGTCATCCGGCCGACGCAATGGGCATTCACAGAACGGTACATCGCAGGGGGCTGGCTCGCAGCGGTTCCCACGTCGTCGTTCGTCCGGCATGATCGGCGCAGCCGACAAGGCAAAGCCGAAAAGGCGACGACGTAACGGACAACAAACCCGGCAGCACGTCAGACAGACCGACTGACGGACTATTCAAACGATACTTTTGCGGTTAGAAATAACGTCACAAGAACCGATTTCTCGATAATTGAAGGAGAGAAACCATCGCACAAAATCAAAATACCTACGAAAAACGTAAACGAGAGATGGATAAGAAGGCGAAGGCGGAAGCCAAGCGGGCTCGCCGCACGCAGAGGAAACAGGGCATCGACACGAGCACTGGACCGCAATCCTTGATTGCAGAAGCGAATTTACGCAACTCAGCAAATTGACATGTCGCACCGGCTGTGCGACAACACGGAATAATCCCAGGGTGGTCGCCGGTGCGCGAAACGTTTCTCGCACAAGTGGCTGCCAACATTTTTGAGAGTATTGGGTTAGAGACATGGCAGAAGGGACGATCAAACGAGTCATGGACAAGGGGTTTGGTTTCATCGAAGATGGAACAGGAAAGGACATGTTCTTTCACAGCTCTGCGCTTGAAGACTCACGATTTGAGGAACTCCGCGAGGGACAGCAGGTATCGTATAACATCGGACAGGGACCAAAGGGCCCACGCGCCGAGAACGTACGAGTGATCTGAGAACGAAACAAACGGCGGTCGAACTTGATCGGGTTTCGCTGCGCGAATTCAAGCGCTGAGGGTCTCTACTTTCCTCGGCGTGTGGTCTATGCGCCGCCGAAAGTGTCGTCTGGCGGCGGCATTTGATCGACGTCCGGCATCAGACGGCGCCTACCGTTGCGAGTTGAACGAAGTTGTTTGGGCCGGGCTACGTGCTTTCGCCACTTCTCGGCTAACCGGATTTGCGGGTAATGCCACAGCCTACATGCTGTGTTGCTCAGAAGCCGCGTCGATCATTGCGGGTGGAATCAGAATTCTCCGCTGCCGATCGAACGCGGCACCTGTCCGATTTCGGCTCCGGAATGCGGCGTTTGTCTCAGCGACGGGATTCACAGCCGAGCACGGTGGTTTTCCGGGCGCGGATTGATTGTTCCGGCCATAAACCCTTACAATCCCTCGTCTTGGGGCAAGTTGCGGCGGGGGGGGGTACGTGACCCGATTCCATCGGTGACGTCAGCGTCCGATGACCGAGTGGGATTGCGGTATGAATCTCCCTCAACGGATTTTCTGAGTCGAGTGTTTAGAATGTCGGCCCAAATCACGACATAAGCACTATTTACGACGAGAGTGCCAGGTCGCTTCGGCGGTGAACTATTGTATTCGTCCTTCAGAGTCCCGAGATGAGCAACGTTGGTTGTCGCGGATTCATGGGCGATGCGACTCTTTCGGATGGCATATCGATCTGAACAGGCGTCGTGAAGTGAAATGATCAGCGGGCCGCATTTTGCGGTCCAGAATGCGGGGAAACAAATGGCTGACCAGGCTGTGGCGGAGATGGTTTCGGGAATTGCTCCCGATGAGTTGAACGAATGGTTGGATTCGCTGGAGGACGTCCTTCAGCGCTACGGCCCGGAACGCCTGGGCGAACTGCTCATCCATCTGCAGGAGCGTGCCTACCAGCGCGGTGTCCATCTGCCGTTCACCGCCAACACTCCGTACATCAATACGATCCACCATTCGGATCAGGTTCGCTTTCCCGGTGATTTGGCGCTGGAACGCCGTATCAAGAGTATCGTCCGCTGGAACGCGATGGCGATGGTCGTGCGAGGGAACAAGAACTTCGACGGCATCGGTGGCCATATTTCGACGTTCGCATCGGCGGCGACGCTGTACGAAGTAGCGCAGAACCATTTCTTTCACGGTCGCACCAAAAACCACACCGGCGATATGGTGTATTTTCAGGGGCACGCCTCGCCGGGCATGTATGCACGCGCCTACGTGGAAGGCCGACTGAACGAATCGCACCTGGAGAACTTCCGCCGCGAACTGCCTGCGGGTATAGGACTATCCAGTTATCCTCATCCCTGGTTGATGCCGGACTTCTGGCAGTTTCCCACGGTATCGATGGGGCTCGGCCCGATTTGTTCCATCTATCACGCTCGGTTTCTGCGATACATGGAACACCGAGGCCTGCTGGACACGTCGAAGTCGCGGGTGTGGGCCTTCCTGGGCGACGGCGAATGTGATGAACCGGAAAGCCTTGGTGCGCTGACGTTGGCTTCTCGAGAGAAGCTGGACAATCTGACGTGGGTGATCAACTGCAATCTGCAGCGTCTGGACGGCCCTGTTCGTGGCAACGGCAAGATCATCCAGGAACTGGAAGCGGCATTTCGCGGCGCCGGCTGGAACGTCATCAAGGTGATCTGGGGTGGCGACTGGGATCCGCTGCTGAATGCGGACGAAGACGGAAAACTGGTCAAACGCATGGGCGAAGTGGTGGACGGGCAGTATCAGAAGTACACCGTTGAATCGGGCGAATACATTCGCAACCACTTCTTCGGAGCCGATCCGGACGTGCTGAAAATGGTTGAGCACCTGTCGGACGAAATGATGCAGAAGATTCGTCGAGGTGGTCACGACCCGGAGAAGGTCTACACCGCCTATCACGCGGCCGTGAATCACAAGGGGGCTCCGACGGTGATCCTGGCGAAGACCGTGAAGGGTTATGGGCTGGGAGAAGCAGGCGAAGGTCGCAACATCGCCCATAACACAAAGAAGATCAACGAAGAGGAACTGCGGAACTTTCGCACCAAGTTCGCCATTCCCATCAGTGACGAAGACATCGACAAGCTGCCATTCTACAAGCCGGCAGAAGACAGCCCGGAAATGGTTTACCTGCGACAGCAGCGCGAGGCTTTGGGTGGATTCGTGCCCGAACGCAAGCCCACCGACGAGCGGCTGGATGTTCCGGCACTGGACGACAAAATCTTTCAGAAACAGGGACTGCTTCCGGGCAGCGATGGAGATGCCGGCTCAACCACCGGAGCGTTGGGACAAATTCTGCGGGGCCTGGTGCGGCATACGGGCTGCGGCGAACGACTGGTGCCCATCATACCCGACGAAGCCAGAACCTTCGGTATGGAGGACCTGTTTAAGCAGGTGGGGATCTATTCCAGCAAGGGACAGCTGTACGAACCCGTCGACCGCAGCACGATGCAGTATTACAAAGAGGCCAAAGACGGTCAGCTGCTGGAAGAAGGGATCAACGAAGCCGGGGCCATGAGTTCGTTTATCGCAGCCGGGGCTTCGTATGCGAATCTCGGCACGAACATGATTCCGTTTTACGTCTACTATTCGATGTTCGGCTTTCAGCGAGTCGGCGATCTGATCTGGTGCGCGGCGGACACTCGCTGCAAAGGATTTCTGTGTGGGGGCACGTCGGGGCGGACCACATTAAACGGTGAAGGTCTGCAGCACGAAGACGGACACAGTCAGCTAATGGCGACGACCGTTCCAACACTGCGAGCGTATGATCCGGCGTGGGGTTACGAGTTGGCTGTGATTGTGCAGGAAGGTCTGCGTCGAATGTACGCAGATGGCGAAGAAATCTTCTACTACCTGAGCGTCTACAATGAAAACTACCCGCAACCTGCCATGCCCGAAATCGACGGAATTACGGACGGCATTATCAAGGGCATGTATCATTACAGCAGCACGGACAGCGGCGAGGGACAGGAACATCGTCCTCAGCTGATGGGCAGTGGCCCGATTCTTCGCAGTGCACTGACAGCTCAGCAGATCCTGAAAGACAAGTACGACATCGGGTCGGACGTCTGGAGCGTCACCAGTTACAGTGAGTTGCGGCGGGATGCGATGGCGTGTCAGCACTGGAACGATCTGCATCCAGCCGAAGCACGTCAGGCCAGCTATCTTGAGTCTCTTCTGAACGACGTCACCGGGCCGTTCATTTCGACCAGTGACAACGTGCGGCTGGTGGCCGACCAGATTCGCGAATGGATTCCTGGCGAGTACATTGTTCTGGGCACGGACGGATTTGGTCGCAGTGAGACTCGTGACGAGCTGCGACGGCACTTCCGCATCGACGGAGAATCGACCGCATTTGCGGCACTGCAGGGAATGGCTCGCGTGGGGGCTTTCGACGTGGCCAACCTTCCGGAAGCACTCAAACAACTGGGAATTGACTCAGAAGCGGTGTTCCCGATTGACGCCTAAGAAGAGTCTGTCGTTTGACTCGTGGTCGCAGGCGATGGGTTAAACTAAAACGAATGATTTTGACGTAGGTCAGGCAGTGCCTGATGCTCAGGAGCAGATTTCAAACGATGTGGTCGTGGGGCTCGTGGGAAAGCGACTCTTCCAGGTGGAAAGACGTTCGCCGCGGCCACAAGTCAGCGTAATACGCTGCAGGACAAGCAACGTCAGGCACAGCCTGACCTACGAGTGACTGTGAGTAACAACAACTATGGCCATTGAATTCAAACTGCCTGCAGTTGCTGAAGGTATCGAGTCGGTCGACATTGCCGAGATCCTTGTCGCGGAAGGCGACACAATCGAAGCCGGAGCAATCATCTGCGAAGTGGAGACAGACAAGTCCGTCGCAGAGGTGGACTGCCCGCACGGCGGCACGATTGCAAAGATCCTTGTGAAAACCGGCCAGTCCGTGCCCGTCGGTACTCCGTTGGTGCTGATTGATACAGCCACGGGAAGCGCCAAGACACCGGAAACTGTGTCAGAGTCACCAGCAACCGATTCGGACGGAAGTGATGTCACGGCGCCGCCAAAATCCGAACCAGCTCCTGCAGCCGCAACCCCAAATGGTGAAAAGTACGAGGTTGAGTTTTCCCTGCCGGAAGTCGCAGAGGGTGTTGCGTCTGTCGATATCGCAGAAGTTCTGGTATCGGTCGGCGACGTGATCAAGGCTGGCGCCGTGATCTGCGAGGCAGAAACCGACAAGTCGGTTGCCGAAATCGATTGTCCTGATGCCGGCACCATCAAGGCTGTGCACGTTGCCGTTGGACAAACGGTAAACGTCGGAGAACCGCTGGTCACCATCGAGATTACCTCTTCACCAGAATCGTCCACTCCCCCCGCAGCACCGCCGACAACCACTGAAGCTGCTGCCGCCCCGTCAAAGGCGGTGTCGTCGGCACTAGTTGTTGAGACCGCAGATTCGTCAGATCGTCGACCGCCTGCACCGGCTGGCCCGGCCACTCGTCGCATGGCGCGAAAACTGGGTGTGGATCTCTATCAGGTGCAGGGGTCTGCCAAAGGTGGTCGCATCGTTATCGAGGACATCGAGGGTTTCGTGCGAAACCGGCTGGCTCAACCTGCAGCACCAGCCGGTGGCTCGGCCAGCGTGGGAATTGTCGCTGCGGCACCGCTGCCTGACTTCAGCAAGTTCGGGCCGATTGAAAAACAGCCACTGAACAAGATTTCGCGGACAGCCGCAGCCAATCTGCATTCGGCATGGATCACAATTCCGCATGTCACACAGCACAACCTCGCGGATATCACAGAACTGGAATCCGCCCGCAAACGTTACGTCAAAGACAATCCCAAGTCGCCCAAGATCACAATGACGGCCATTATGATCAAGGCCGTCGTGGGAGCATTGCGAACGTTCCCCAAAGTCAATTCCAGCATCGATCTCGCGTCCGGCGAACTGGTCCTGAAGAAGTACTACCACATCGGCGTGGCCGTCGACACGCCCAACGGACTGGTGGTCCCCGTCATTCGCAACTGCGATCAGAAGAACGTGCTGCAGGTTGCGGCGGAGTTGACCGAACTGGCGGTGAAGGCCCGCGAACGGAAACTCAAGATCGAAGACATGCAGGGTGCGTCGTTCACGATCACAAATCTTGGTGGTATCGGAGGCACTTCCTTCACACCAATCGTGAATCATCCGGAAGTCGCGATTCTGGGCATGTCGCGGGGGCAGAAGGTATTGCAGATGGAAGAGGAAAAAATTGTTGAGCGGCTGATGCTTCCGCTGTCGATGTCCTACGACCATCGAGCCATCAATGGTGCCGACGCGGCTCGGTTTATCGTGAAACTTTCCAGCAGCCTGACGAACTTCTTCGAACTGTTTTGATTACAAATGGCAGACAAACACGCTCAACTTGTGGTTCTTGGTGGTGGTCCCGGAGGCTATCCGGCTGCTTTTGCGGCGGCGGATCACGGCATGCAGGTCATCCTTGTCGATGAAGGCAAACAGCCCGGCGGCGTGTGCCTGAACAGAGGCTGCATTCCATCAAAGGCACTGCTGCACGTTGCGAAACTGATCAACGAATCGCAGGAAGCGGCGGATTGGGGCGTCACGTTTCAGCCACCGGAGATCGACCTGGACAAGTTGCGGGACTTCAAGGACAACGTGGTTGGTTCACTGTGCAGCGGGATCGAAGGTCTGTGCAAGGCTCGTGGCGTCGAGTTGATCAAAGCACGAGGCACCTTTACTGATTCTTCAACGCTGGAACTGAAGTCCGCCAATGGCGTTGTTTCGACGGTTAGCTTTGACAAATGCATTGTGGCGATCGGTTCAATTCCGACGATGCCGCCATTCTTCGATATCGGCGACGACCGAGTGATGGATTCCACCGGGGCGCTGGAGTTGAAGGATGTTCCGCAACGGCTGCTGGTCGTGGGCGGAGGATACATCGGACTTGAGATGGGTTCGGTTTATGCCGCCCTCGGTTCCGAAGTCACCGTGGTGGAAATGTCGCCAGGGCTGCTGCCTGGTGCTGATCGCGATCTGATGAGTCCATTGCGCAAGCGATTGATGAAGCAGTTCGCGGCGATTCACGTGAACACCAAGGTGGCAAAACTGGCCGCCACGGACGACGGCATTGTAGCCAGCCTGGAAGGCGAAGGCGTGGAACCCGAGTTGACATTCGATCGGGTTCTGATTTCCATTGGTCGGCGACCAAACAGCCGCAACTGCGGCCTGGAAAAAACGCAGGTGGAAGTCGACGAACGCGGCTTCATCAAGATCGATCGCAATCAACGCACGGCTGATCCGAAACTAATGGCAATCGGCGACATCGCTGGCGAACCAATGCTGGCACATAAAGCGACTCGCGAAGCGAAGGTCGCCGTGGAGACCCTGCTGGGCGAGCCGGCCGAGTTTGACAACATCGCCATCCCAGCCGTCGTGTTCACCGATCCTGAACTTGCATGGGCTGGTAAGACAGAGTCGGAAGCGAAGGCTGAGGGACTTGATTACACCGCTCACCGCTTTCCGTGGGCCGCTTCCGGTCGAGCACAATCGTTGGGACGGACCGAAGGGATCACCAAGCTGCTGGTGGAACCAACCAAACAGCGAGTGATCGGCGTGGGGATTGTGGGGCCGGGGGCCGGGGAAATGATCGCCGAAGCGGTTGTCGCGATCGAAATGGGGGCGACAGCTCGTGATCTGGCAGATTCAATCCACGCACATCCCACGCTGTCCGAGACGATAATGGAAGCGGCGGAAAGCGTCTTTGGCCAGCCAACCCACTTCTACCGTCCGACCCGCAAGAAGTAGCCGGATCGTCTGCAGGAGTTTCCATGACGACGAAGTCGCAGAAGGTCGCCTTTTGCTCCGCAAAAGAGTGTAGAGAGAGACGGGACGCTCTTTCGCGGAGCGAAAGGCGACGATGCCTTTCTGTATACTTCTCCAGGAAGAACTTCGCCGGGCTGGGACTCCCCGTCCGTGTCGGCAACAGACAAAGCCGCACATCCCCCCAAGATCAGGCCAGTGTTACAGACGGAGACTTCAGCGAACTCTGCATTCAGTCTGGGTGTCATTGGACTGGCGCCGCCATCTTTGTTCATCTGTGCTGAGAATATACATTCCTGCCATCGAGAACGATGTTTCGCCTTGTCGAGCAGCACGTCCGCTGACAGCAAATGGCTTCCAAAAGATTGAGTGCCCACTAAGATAACGCCGAAAACAATAACGCGTTGCGGCGTGAATCAGCGTCGCCAGATCTAAGTGTTTTCCCCGTTTGTCACGACGTCGCTTTGCTTTTCCGCAGTAGATTTTGTGGGTTTGCGATAACTGCAGTGCCTTCCGTTTCCTTCTGTCTGATTCCGGCGGTCTGTCTGACCGATCGGATTGTCATACTCGAATGCATCGAATCACCAAAGGACTCGACATCCCGATTACGGGCGAGCCCGAACAATCTGTTATTGCAGGACCGGCGATCACCAGGGTGGCCTTGGTCGCACCTGACTACGTCGGCATGAAACCGACGATGTTGGTTGCTCCAGGTGATCGTGTGAAGCTCGGGCAACCGGTCTTCGCCGACAAGAAGACAGACGGCGTGACGTACACCGCCCCAGCGTGCGGCACGGTGGCCGAAGTCAACCGCGGTGATCGGCGAGCTTTCCAATCGCTGGTGATTGAAGTCGACGGGGACGATGCCGTCGAATTCTCTGCCCTCGGTGACGGTGATTTCGACGCGGTCACGCGACAGGCTGTCAGTGAACTGCTGTCCGTTAGCGGACTCTGGACGTGTCTTCGAACGCGACCTTTCAGCAAAGTTCCCGCCGTCGGCTCGGTACCTCGATCAATTTTCGTTCAGGCAATTGACACCAATCCACTGGGGGCCGAAGCGGCGCCGCTGATTCGAGCACGTGAACGTGATTTTCGTGTCGGGATTGTTGCTCTGACAAAACTGACGGACGGCAACGTGTTTGTCTGCCGTCGGCCGGCTCAGCCACTGCCCGGAGACGAACACCCTCAGGTTCAGGTCGCAGAATTCGAAGGTCCACACCCTGCCGGCTTGCCGGGCACGCACATTCATTTTCTGGATCCTGTAGGCCCTAACCGCACCGTCTGGACGATCAACTATCAGGACGTGATGGCGGTCGGTCAACTGATTGCGACTGGTACGCTTGATCCTTCGCGAGTCATTTCGATCGCAGGCCCTTCGATCACGAAGCCGCAGGTCGTTCGCACCCGCATCGGTGCGAGCATATCACAGCTGGTGGCCGGCCAGTTGAGTGACGGCACACATCGAATCATTTCCGGCAGCGTACTTAGCGGTCGCGCCGTCAGGGGAACGATCGACTATCTCGGACGCTACCATCTTCAGGTCTCGGCAATTGCCGAGGGTAACGAACGTGAGTTTCTTGGCTGGATGACGCCGGGAGACAATCGGTTTTCCGTTCGCCGAGTATTCACGTCTGCTTTGGATCAGGCAAAGCGATTTGCTTTTAACACCTCAACCGGTGGCAGCAAGCGAGCCATGGTGCCGATCGGCATGTACGAACAGGTCATGCCGCTGGACATTATTCCCACGTTCCTGCTGCGTTCGCTGATCGTCGGCGATACCGAGCAGGCTCAGGCATTGGGATGCCTGGAACTTGACGAAGAGGATCTGAGTCTGTGCACCTTCGTGTGTCCGGGCAAATACGAATATGGGCCGATCCTGCGAGACAACCTGACACAGATCGAGCTGGAAGGGTGAGTTTTCGTACAGCTTCACTCAATGTACTTCCGGGTTTTCCAATAGCACTCTGGGCGTCAGCTCAGACAATGCCTCGAAGAGGGGCCGAATGAAATTTCTGAGAGACACACTGGATCGAATTGAGCCGCTCTTCCACAAAGGTGGAAAGCTGGAACGGCTGTATCCGCTCTACGAAGCCCTTGACACCTTTCTGTACACGCCTGGCGAGGTCAGCAAAGGGGCGTCGCATGTGCGCGACGGCATGGACCTGAAGCGAATGATGATCATGGTCGTCTTCGCCTTGACGCCCTGCATTCTGATGGCCTGTTATAACACCGGTGATCAGACAAACGAAGCTGCCAGAGCTGCCGTGGAATCCGGTGTGTCGCAGGACGACGTGATGGCACAGTTGGGCTGGCGAGCACCCGTAATGATGCAGGCGGGCTGGGATCCGGCCAGTGGCGGCAACCTGTTCTTCAACTTCCTGCACGGTGCCCTGTACTTCCTGCCCGTGTTTCTGGTGACCAACATTGTGGGGGGCACGTGGGAAGTGATTTTCTGCTGTGTCCGTAAACATGATCTGAACGAAGGGTTTCTGGTCACGGGCATGCTGTTTCCGCTGACCCTGCCCGCGACAATTCCGCTGTGGCAGGTTGCCCTGGGAATCAGTTTTGGTGTCGTCATCGGAAAAGAAATATTCGGCGGGACGGGCAAGAACTTTTTGAACCCTGCACTCACGGCTCGGACATTTCTGTACTTCGCCTATCCCATTCAGATCACAGGTTCCACCGTGTGGGCTGGTCTTGTGGACGGCGTCAGCTGCCCGACGCTGCTGACCACGATGAGCAATATTCAAAATGCACTACCCAATGGCGAATCATTCACGAATGTGCTGCAGGGTGAACTGGGAGGTCTCAGTCTGTCTCAGGCCTTCCTCGGTTTTATCCCCGGTTCGATGGGTGAGACGTCCACGCTGGCCTGCCTGCTGGGAGCCATCTTCCTGATTGCGACCGGTGTTGGTTCGTGGCGAATCATGCTTGGTGTGGTGATTGGTGCGATGGGACTCGCCACCGTCCTGAACAGTGTGGAAAGCACAACCAACGCGATGTATCAGATTCCACCGCTGTGGCATCTTTGTACCGGCGGCCTGACATTTGGCCTTGTCTTCATGGCAACCGACCCCGTTTCTGCCGCGATGACGGATACCGGCCGCTGGGTCTACGGAATTCTGGTGGGGATGATGGCCATGACCGTCCGCGTGCTGAACCCGGCGTTTCCGGAGGGCATTATGCTGGCCATTCTGCTTGGCAACGTCTTTGCTCCGGTGATCGACTTTGTCGTCGTTCAGCAGAACATCAAACGGAGGCTCGCCCGCAATGAATCCTGAGACCAAGAGAACCTTCAAGGTTGCGATCCTGCTGTGTCTTGTGTGCTCAGTCGTCGTGTCGTCGCTGGCTGTTGGGCTGAAGGACATCCAGAACCAAAAGAAGGAAGCGTTTCGACAGCAGAGTATTCTTTCGGCGGCCGGCAAATGGACGGAAGGTGCTGACGCGGCTGAGTTGTTTAAAGAATTCATCACTTCCGTGGTTGTTGATCTGGAGATTAACAAGGCCACCGATCGCTACCAGGCGGACGACAGTCGTTTGGATGTTGCGTTCGCGCAACGCACGCCGGAATTCAATGACCCGCTCGATTCAGCGGCCGATGTCGCTGGCATCATGAAACGTGAAAAGTATTCCATCGTCTACGAGGTACGTGAAGAAGAGGGGGCTCCAGTGACGGTTCTTGTGCTGCCCATTCGCGGTCGAGGACTATGGTCAACGTTATACGGATTCGTCGCACTGGATCTGGTCAATGCTGCCGACGGCGCCACGGGTCTGAAGGTGAAGGGGCTGACCTACTACAAACACGGTGAGACACCGGGGCTTGGCGGAGAAGTCGACAATCCGCTTTTTAAGGACCGATGGCCCGGCAGATTGATCTACGACAAAGAATGGAATGTTAAGGTGGAAGTCGTTAAGAACGCGTCCACTGAGTCTGAGTATCAGGTCGACGCACTGTCCGGAGCAACGCTGACCTCAAACGGCGTCACCAACATGCTGAGATTCTGGCTCGGCGAAGACGGGTTTGGCCCGTACCTGCAGAACACACTATCTGGCACAACGCCACCGGCCACGTCGACGGACGATCCGCCAAAGCACAGCGCAGTGTCCGGCTCGCGAAATTGATGCCACAGTTTTGTTGGATTTATACGGTATGACTTTTCACCATTCTTCGCGTATGTTTGGAGTGACGAACGGGAACGGACCATCAGTTTCCGAGCGTCAGCTCGATTCGGCTGGCGGGCCGTCCCGCCTGAGGAGGCATCCGAATGGGTGAACCATCACCAAAAAAGATCCTGTTGGATCCGCTGCTTAATACTAACCCGATTACGTTGCAGGTGCTCGGTCTGTGCAGCGCGCTGGCCGTGACCGTCAAGCTGGAAACGTCCTTTGTGATGGCCATCGCGGTCACGCTGGTGACCGGCTGCTCCAGCGCGGCGGTGTCCCTGATCCGCAGCCAGATTCCCAGCAGCATTCGCATTATCGCTCAGATGACCATCATTGCCTCAATGGTGATCATGGTCGACCAATTCCTGCAGGCATTCGCCTTCGAACTCAGTCTGCAGTTGTCCGTGTTTGTCGGACTCATCATCACCAACTGCATCGTCATGGGACGGGCGGAAGCCTTCGCGATGAAGAATGGCCCGGGGCTCAGCTTCCTGGATGGTATCGGCAACGGACTGGGATACGGGCTGATCCTGATGCTGGTCGGTTTCTTTCGCGAACTGTTCGGTTCAGGCAAGCTGTTTGGTCAGAACGTCATGACACCCATCACAGAAGGCGGTTGGTATCCGACAAACGGTCTGATGCTGATTGCCCCGAGTGCGTTCTTTTTGATTGGACTGATCATCTGGGCCATCCGCACCATTAAACCCGATCAGGTCGAGGCTGAATGATGGAAAACTACATCAACATCTTTGTGGACGCGGTCTTCCCCGGTAACCTGGCACTCTGTCTGTTCCTGGGGATGTGTACGTTTCTGGCGATTTCCAAAGACGTCAAGACTGCGTTTGGGCTGGGCGTTGCCGTCACGGTGATCCAGACTATTACCGTGCCCCTGAACAATCTGATCTTTCAGCATCTGTTGCAGCCGGGTGGTCTCAGCTGGACAGGTATTGAATCGCTGGCCAATCAGGATCTGCTGTTTGTTGGTTTGATCTGTTACATCGGTGTGATCGCCGCGATGGTGCAGATTCTGGAAATGGTGCTGGACAAGTTCTTCCCGGCCCTGTTCAACACTCTGGGAATTTTTCTGCCCCTGATTACGGTTAACTGTGCCATTCTCGGCGGCACTCTGCTGATGGTGGAAAAGGGCTACGCCTTTGACGAAAGCGTAGTCTTTGGATTCAGTTCCGGTTTCGGCTGGGCTCTGGCGATCGTTTGTCTGGCGGGGATCCGTGAAAAGCTGAAGTACAGCGACGTGCCGGTTGGCCTGAGAGGCCTGGGCATCACGTTCATTACCGTGGGCCTGATGGCGTTGGCGTTTCAAACATTCTCTGTTATCAAACTGTGACCAATTGAATCCGACCCTTTTGAGCATCCGAAGTAGTAAGTGCAATGGACACAATCATTCTTGGCGTTGTGATGTTCACCGGCGTGGTCGCGGTCCTTGTGGCGGTGATCGTGGCCGCTCGCGCGAAGCTGGTGTCCACCGGCAACGTCACGATTCTGATTAACGATCAGAAAGAGATCTCAATTGCCGCCGGCGGTAAGCTGCTGAATGCATTGGCTGACGAAGGCATCTTTGTTTCGTCAGCCTGCGGCGGTGGCGGCACGTGTGCTCAGTGCAAGGTCAACGTGCTGGAAGGCGGCGGGGATATTCTGGCCACCGAAAAGACGCACATCAATAAGAAGGCCGCACGAGAAGGTTGTCGGCTGTCCTGTCAGGTTGCTGTCAAACAGGACATGAAAATCGAAGTGCCGCCGGAAGTCTTTGAGACCAGGAAGTGGCGTTGCAAAGTTCGGTCGAATCGCAACGTGGCGACGTTTATCAAAGAACTGGTGCTGGAAGTTCCGGACGGCGACGACGTGGGCTTCAAGGCGGGTGGATACATTCAGATTGAAGCTCCGCCACATAAACTACACTACAAAGAATTCGACGTCGAAGAAGAGTACCGAGAGGACTGGGATAATTTCAACGTCTGGGACAACGAATCGATCGTTGATGAAACCGTCATTCGAGCTTACTCGATGGCCAACTACCCGGGCGAAAAGGGCATTATCATGCTCAACGTTCGAGTCGCCAGTCCGCCACCTCGGTCGCCCAAAGGCACGCCTCCCGGCAAGATGTCATCGTTCATCTTCAACCTGAAGCCAGGTGACGAAGTGACGATTTCCGGACCCTATGGCGAATTCTTCATCAAAGACACGCCGGCCGAAAAGATCTACATCGGTGGCGGTGCCGGTATGGCTCCCCTGCGGTCCCATACCTTTGAACTGTTCAAGAGCATGGACACCGATTGCAAGGTGTCGTACTGGTATGGTGGTCGCAGTGTGAAGGAATTGTTCTACATTGATGAGTTCGAGGAGCTGGAAGCGAAGCACGACAACTTCAAAATGCATATCGCATTGTCCGACCCGGTTCCGGAAGACAACTGGACGGGGCTGACCGGCTTCATTCACCAGGTTCTGCATGACGAGTACCTTGAGAATCATCCGGCCCCCGAGGACTGCGAGTATTACATTTGCGGGCCACCTATCATGTTGAAGTGTGTCCAGGATATGCTGTCTCAGCTGGGTGTCGAACCTGAAAATATCGCCTTCGACGACTTCGGTGGCTAAAGCGTTTTTGATTTCGATCAGACGTAGGGCCGGTTCCCACCGGCCACTTCCCACAAGCACATCGTCGCTTCGCGGCTGACCAGATTTGTGGCTAACGATTAGTGCTTCGTTACAGCTAAATCATTGGGTCGCAGATTCGTGGCGTAAGCTTCCAGCTTGCGATTCATCAGAAGAAACACACGGCAAGCAGGATGCTTACCCCACTGTCTTGATTTTTGGGTAGCCGAAGTCGCCAGACTTTGGACGACATAGAGAAAAACCTCCAAACTCTGGCGAGTTTGGCTACGGAATAACCCCGATTCGTGGACTCGACACCGCAAAAGGTTTCTACCGGCCGAACGGTTCGATCTGGGCGGTAGGAACCGGCCCTACGGAAGACTCGGTGGTTTCGCCCGCTTTGGTCTGTAACGAATCTGAATCCAAACACTGATACAATAGTCCAGGGCTTTGTGTCCTCCCCGGTAACAATCACGATGTTCATCAATCGTCTGATCACAGTCTTTCTGACAGCCACGCTGCTGCTGGTTGCGTCGCCGATTGGCGCCGCCGAGCCATTGCGGCTGTTCGGCAAGACGATGGGGACTCACTACGTCGTTACGCTGGATTCGGCGTCTCTGGACGATGACGGGGCGGCTTTGCAGAAACGCATTGAGGCACGGTTGGCGGAAATCAACGCGCAGATGTCGACGTGGGACAAGGCGTCGGAAATCTCCCGCTTCAACCATTCGCGGTCCACGGACTGGTTTGACGTTTCCGCTGAGTTCGTTGTTGTCGTCGTCGAGGCAAAACGGATCTTTGAACGCACCGATGGAGCATTCGACCCGACGGTGTCGCCATTGATCGATCTCTGGGGATTCGGCGGCGATCGGAAGAAGATTGTGCCGGATGCCGCTGCGATTGAGACGGCTCGGCAGTCAATCGGCATGCAGCACGTTGAAGTGCGTACAGAACCGCCTGCGTTAAAGAAGTCACTGCCGGAGTTGCAGCTGAATCTTTCTGCGATCGCCAAAGGCTACGCCGTTGATGTGCTGGCCGCAGTTCTTGTCGAACAGGACATCACGTCTTTCATGATCGACATCGGTGGCGAGAATCGTGCTGGCCTGCCGAAAGCAAACGGCAACCCTTGGCGAGCAGGTATCGAATCGCCGTTGAACACTCCGTTGCCTGGTCAGGATCATCCGTTCAGCCGCATCGTCGACCTGAACGAATCTTCCGTCGCGACGTCAGGGGACTATCGCAATTTCTTTGAAATCGACGGTGTGCATTATTCCCATGCCATTGACCCCACTACTGGCTGGCCGGTGAAGGAGCCTCCCGCTGCGGTTTCTGTCGTCCATCAATCGTGCATGTCGGCCGATGCATGGGCGACGGCGATGATGGTGTTGGGCAGAAAAAAGGGATTGGCGGTAGCTCGAAAAGAGGGGCTTTCCGTCCTGTTTCAATATGTGACGGAGAGTGGCGATATGGAATTGCACGCCGCGGGTCTGTTGGCGGAGTCATCCACTCCGCCGCCGGCAGCTCCCACGCAAGAGGCGGACAGTTCAGCTGCATCGTCTTCTGCCCCATGGTTTCCGTTCGTCGCTGCTGCCGCAATCTTCATCATTGCCATCGCGGGTATGGCCATCGGAACCATCGTGCAGAACAAGCAGCTGAAGGGCAGCTGTGGTGGTCTGGCGTCAATGCCCGGCCGTGACGGGAAATCCATCTGCGAACTCTGCACCATTCCCAAAGACGAATGCACAAACGCCGAACTCAGGGAACAGATGCAGACCGCCGCACAGAATGGCGACTCAGATTAGAACGTTTTTCATCGAGCGGGCAGCGACATCCACCGATCAGCTGCGAAGTCGAACTGTAGCCGTGGTCATAAGAGTAAATGATGATAACGTTGGGGAAGGTCCGAGCCGGAAGGTCGTTGGACGCTCCACCCGATTGCGGATTTTCCGCGTCCGCAGCAGATACTGAAGACGGCGCGACCAGAAGCAGGGGTAAGGGCAGGAGGACTATTCCGCAAATTTGGTTGATCCTCTGATTCATTCGGTTTCACTTGTGCATCTTGGCTGCCACCTTTTTGGCAAGGCGGGCCGCCTGGATCACACGTAACTTGTGTGTGCCATTGGCGATCTTTTCATGCTCGTCGTGGGCTTCGAATTGAAACGAGATCAGTGGTCCGTCGGTGAAGATCACTCGGGCGCGACAAACGACCTGTGCCCCGGGAGGCGTTGGCGCCAGGTGCTCGACGTTGATGACAACACCCACCGTGCTCTCGCCGGGTTCAAGCAGGGGCAACATGGCATTGCGGGCCGCGTGCTCCAGAAACCAAATCAGCCACGGCGTGCACAGGATCGCCGGCATCCCTTCATGAGCGAAGTCGATCAGGTGCTGTGCGCTGACCACGAATCGCTCTTCGCCAACCGTTCCGATTTTCACAACGTCTTTCATGACTCAACCTTTCTTCACTCGTATCCCTGCTATTTCGGGCTCGGTGAGCAGACATCGCCACACTCAGCAGCCTTTTCCTGCTCCAGCATACCGAAGGCCACCCGTGCCGTGGCTCCCGTGACACCACTGTTGACTGCCGCGGTCACTGCGACGACTGCATTGAGTTCGTCGTCGGAGATGCCGATGTCGCGAGCCTTTCCAATCCGGTTTCGTGTGCAGACCTGGCAGCCTCGCGTCATCGTTACGGCCAGTCCGACCAGGTGCTTCTCACGTTCGCTCAGCAGCTCGGTGCTGTGTGTCTGTTTGATGTGATCTACGATCAACGTGTCGTCAAAAGCCATGTCAGGATCCTTTCAGGAATTGGGTTCATGTCGTGAATTCGAGATAGTGTTTTCTGCTGTCCACAAACGTGTCTATGGAGAAACGTTCATGAGTCCGTTGGCAAGCTGATTAAAGTGCGGAGTTCGTCGATCACCTGGTCAGACATAGTTGCCACGGTACCGAGCGCACGGGCATTGACGATGGCTTCGGATGTGGATTCCAGAACTTCCAGCCGGTCAAACGCGTCCAGCACGCTTGAGCCGATCACGAGGACTCCGTCGTTGTTCAGAATCGCAGCTGGTGATGCGACTGACACAAAGTCGGCAATGGCGCCGTCGTCCTGGTACTGTACACCATAAGGCACGCGTTGAACGTCGCGCAAAAACAGATAACTTTCGGGAATCGTACGGGCATCGAAGACTGAATGGGTCACACTAAAAGCGGTGGCGTTGACCGGATGTGCAAACACAATCGTCTTTACATTCGGATGCCTGCGATAGATGGCCCGATGTGCAGTGACCGCCCGACTGGCCTTCTTACCCGCCTCGCGCCGGCCACCCTGTACCCGTACGATATCGGCGACGTCCAGCGACTCACGATCCTGCTGCGTCGGAGTGATGACAAAATCGTCTTCTCCCAGTCGAGCCGAAAAACTGCCCTCCGTACTGATCGGCAACCGCTGGCGGCAGCCGCGTCGGACGAACTCGCACAGCTGGCTGCGCAAATCCTTCTCGTTGACGGTCGCAGCCACAGGCTCAAAGGACTCCAGAGAGACAGTGCGCAGGTGAGCCTGGTCGAGCTGCGACTCTGACAAATACCGAACTTCTCCGAGTTGACGCCCTTTGATAATCGTTTTCACGGCGAACTCAAACGCCTCGAATCGCTGGAATGCATGCGACAGCGAATCGCCGCCAACAACCACTCCATGATTTTCAAGGATAACGCTGTCGGACGTTTTGAACGTTTCGGCAATCCTGCTGCCCAGCTGTTCGCTGCCCGGCAGGGCATAAGGCGCGAAACCAATCCGGCCACATTCCGAATGCGCCTGATGAAACAGGCTGGTGTCGGGTGTCTGCCCACAGATGCTGAACGCCACCAGCGCCACCGGATGGGCGTGCACAATCGACCGGATGTCGGGTCGGGCTTCGTAGACCGCCCGATGAAAGGGAAACTCGGATGATGGCGGGTGCAGGCCTTCAACCGATCCGTCCGCTTTCACGCAAACGATATCGTTGCGCGAAAGATTTCCTTTGTCGACGCGCGCGGGCGATATCCAAATGTCACCTCCGTCGCGGATCGACAGATTGCCACCTGATGTTGTGGTCATGCGGTAACGATAAATGCGGTCCATCGTCTGCATGATCTCGTCGCGTGGATGGATCAGTTGTTGTCGCATGTTCATGTTGTGCCTGCCGGAGAACCGAAATTACGTGGCGAAACAAAGCCTCAGGCAGAGGGCAGATTCTGTTCCGACCACCTGGTACCTGACCCCTGTTCCAGCGAATGATTCAACCCCACTTTGGGGGTCTATAAAA
>JAPYTO010000036.1:0-16563 GCA_029941865.1 Fuerstiella sp.
AACTGCAAAGGGATGTATGGTGAGCTGGCAGGCTGGATTCGTCGTCGTCTGCGAGCCAAACAACTCGCGTTATGGAAGAAGCCGGGGAGACTGATTCGCCGTCTGCGGCAGGTCGGCCTCCGTGGTGAACTCCAGAAAATGCGGATGAAATCGTGGCGAACGTCACGAAGTTCGTACGCCAGCATGGCCATCAGCAATGGCTTCCTGGCAGAACCTGGCCTGTATGACCTGACGTCGGTCCAGACCGGAGTCCTTCCCGAAGTGATTTAACACAATAAAACAGGAGCCGTATACGGACCCGTACGTACGGTTCTGTGAGAGGGCCGAGTCACGGTTTGATCACCGTGGCTCGCCCTACTCGATTTTGCGCTCTTAGATCCGCTTTCATGGTCCTGGCAGTGAATTTCCGGCGGAGAAGGTGAGAAGGAAAAATCGAGGACTAGAAGAAAGAACACGAATGTCGTACTCGAGTCTCGTACTCGTCTTCTCCTCCCCGGAATCGGGGCAGAAGGTGACGAGGCGAAATCGAGGACGAGCAGGCAGTACGAGGACGAAGAAAGGGCGCGAATGTCGTGCTCGTGTCTCGTCGTCTCCTCCTCAGATTTGTGATACTGTTGTCGGAGGTGATGAATGGAACCAGAAACTAGCCGACAGTAAATTCAGCGACTCACTCACATTTGGCAAACGCACCAGTGGGCATATCGGCCTGCAGGACCACGGAAAAAAGTCTGGTTTCGTGTGGCCAAGCTGCGTGCTATTGTCGAAAGATGAGCTTCAGATCAGAATAAGAAGAATCTCTGCCGCCAACCGGTGCGTATCGAACAGCTGGCTAGTGTGTGTCGCACGGACGTGTAGCGGATCCGGCGAGCCATGTTCTAGCCGAACGATGGCAGAAGTCGCTACACTTCGGTGAAGCTCGCTCTAATCCTCTTCTTCTGTTTCGCAATAATGCCGGCTGGAAGCCACCCACGAGAGGAACGACCGTTTCGTCCCGAAGCCCGGCGTTTCAAGGAATCGATGATTTTTGTCAGTTGGAAGTGAGTAATCGCGGTGCTTGGACGAATTCTACTGTTGGTCATTCTGATTCCGCTTGTGGAACTGGTTCTTCTGGATCAGCTGCATGAGAGAACCAGCCTGTTGACGACGGTGGTCGTGGTGCTGGTCACCGGGATTGTCGGCGTAAATCTTGCGCGACGGCAGGGGATGCAGGTGTGGCGCAGCATTCATCAGCAGATGTCTGCAGGACAAACGCCGTCGCAGGAAATTCTGGACGGCGTCATGATTCTGTTGGCGGGCGCGTTTCTGATTACGCCTGGACTGCTGACGGACGGCGTTGGCTTTTCGCTGCTGGTCCCACGCGTTCGCCGGTTTCTCGGAATTCATCTGTTCCGCTGGTTTCGCCAGAAGACCGTCACCACGTTTCAAGCGAAAGTCTGGAGCAACAACGTTGGTCCCCACGATGATTCCGGCGTCGAAGAATCTCCGTCCGTTCGCGTCGTAGTGCCGCCCGAAGACCAGGACGATTGGGACGGGCCGTCGACCTTGAACTGACAATCGTGAGATGTAAACGACAGCGATACCATGCGGCGTTGACGCGCACGTGAGAGCAGTTGCGGACGTTGCTCGTTGCCACGACAGGGATTGGGTGGAGAGCAACCGCATTGGCTGGCAGCCTGCACTCCGAACCACGTTGTCGTGCGTTCTTAGAGGTGGTGACGGGAGCGTCGGGCGACTGTCGTTGAAGGACATTTGGGAATCGGCGACAGGGGACGCAACGGCGATTCCTGTTGAGATACACGAAGATGGATTGTTGACTCACCTTCGTTTTTTCCACCGGAGGGTCCCGAGCTCCAGCTCGAATTGCTCCTCATTGGGGACGAGCATGCCGTCATCGTCTTCACCAGCGACCAGAAGCTCTCCTGACGAAATACGGATCACATTCTTCAAGGCATCGTATCTCGCTCGATGGCTATGTAGCCAGCTGGGCGTCTCACCTGATGTCTCTACTGATTCGATTTTCCACGAATCTGTGGATAATCGATAGACAGGTATCGTTCCCACCTTTCTTTGATCTGAGTAGCCAAGACATCCAATGATGTAGATCGCATCTCCAACAAGAGTGGCAGAATGAAAATCTGTCGGTGGGAAGACAGCCTTTGGGTAGCCAAAGATCTGAAACGCACCCTTTCCATCATGAATTACGACATCGTTGTAGATGAAAAAATCCGGATCGTAATGGTCTTCGTGTTCCCCTCCGATTTGGACGAAGCGACCGTCCTCCAGTCGAGTCAAGGATGATCCAAACCGATCGTAGCACCAAACTGCACCTGGCGTGGTGAAAGCGTCGGAGTCATCGAAATGCTGCCGTGCCACGTAGGCATTACATCCGATCCTGATCATGTCACTCCAGAACGGGTTGTCCATTAATTCCGGATTCTGAGTTCCAAAACGTGGTGACTTGTAAGACCGATAATCCGCTGGCAATGCCCGAAATGTTTCGTCAGTTTCAAGCCCTGTGAATTCACGTTTTAACTCATTGCTGGCCTGTTCCAGATGATCGCCCGCATCAAGAAACAGCTCCAGGACTTCGACGCTTTGGACTTCAGATATCAAGGGCTCGACAGTGGGATTCTGTCCCATCTCAGCGGCAAGGCGGTTTCCGTCCTTCACGGATTCGTTCCATTCGTCTTCAGACATGATTTCCGTGAGCTCTCTCGGCATCGGTATTTCGAGGGCGTTGAGGGACTCCAGGTCGTATTCAATTTGCTTTAGCGGATACTTGGGGTGATACCCTCTGTCGACACCCAGGCCCAGGAGCAGTTTGACACCGTCAGCAAAGTCATGAGACACCGCATGCCCAAGAGCTGTTGAGTTGAATTTGTCGGTCAAGGCGGGATCTGCACCGTGCTGGATCAAGAGCTTCACCTTCTCTAAATCGTTGGCAGCGATTGCCACCATCAACGCTGTTTCCTCGAAGCGTCCAGGGGAGTTGACGTCAATATCGGTATCCAGTTCTGCTTTCAAATCAAGCACCGAGCCGTTTTGCACAACTTGATGGAACCTGGCGATATCCTCGCTCACGACAGGCTGTTTTTTTTGCACGAGTCTTGACTCCTGATCCTGGACACCGCACCCGGTAAAAAATGTGGTTATTAGAAGTACAGCTACGCGTCTGGAGTATTGCTGCAAAATGACGGAGAAGCTCAACACTGGGACGGCCTCCTTTGAACGTCAGGACTGGGCAGATTTCCAAGGCTGCAATGATACCCCGGCCTTATGTGTTCCTCATCAAATCTGCATCCAACGGACACGGTCGACGGGATAGAGTTCACTGCCCCACCATCTCGCAGGATGCGACCACTGTAGTGCGGGCAGCCTGCCTGTCGACCAAAACACGAGGCAAGCTGGCAGGCCGCACTACGTACGATCGTGCTGAGCATGAATTCGTTCCCTGTTGAACCGAACCGTGGGGACGAGAGAAACTGGGTTCAGCTGAGAATCTTTGTGAGGACGTGTGCTTCTTCTTCCACGCCCGTCAGCTTCTGGTCCAGTCCCTGAAAGCGGAAGGTCAGGCGACGGTGATCGATTCCCAGTTGATGCAGAATGGTGGCGTTCAGGTCACGGATGTGTACCGCACCATCTTCGAACCGTGTCGTTTTCTGTCCGTCCCTGTCGACAATGTTGTAGCTGTATTCATCGGTCTGCCCGTGCTCGATGCCTCCTTTAATGCCGCCACCAGCCATCCATGCGGTGAAGCATCTTGAGTGATGATCGCGGCCATAATCTGTTGCCGACTGACTGCCCTGACAATAGACGGTCCGTCCGAATTCGCCGCTGAATACGATCAGCGTGTCGTCCAGCAGCCCGCGACTCTTCAGGTCTTTGATCAGTGCAGCACACGGTTGATCGATGTCAAAACACTGGCCTCGCATCTTTCCGGGCAGCGCCGCATGATGGTCCCAGCCGCGGTGGTACACCTGCACAAACCGGACGCCGCGTTCCACCATGCGGCGAGCCAGCAGACAGTTTCGGGCGAAAGACCCGGTCTTGTGAACTTCGGGGCCGTACAGGTCAAGCATGGCGGCCGGTTCCGCGCGGATGTCTGTGAGTTCCGGGACGGACGCCTGCATACGGAACGCCATTTCCTGTTGAGCGATCGTGGTGCGAATTTCCGGATCGCCGATTTCGGCGGCGTGTTTCTGATTGAGTTCCGTGACCAGGTCCAGCATCTTGTGGCGACTGGCGCGGCTGACGCCCGCGGGATTTGAAAGAAACAGAACGGGGTCTCCGGAAGGCTGAAACGCCACGCCCTGGTGTTTCGAAGGCAGGAATCCCGTGCCCCAGAGCCGGCTGTAAAGAGCCTGCACGTTGCGTTGATCACCCGACCAGAAGGCGGAGTTCAGCACAACGAAGTCCGGCAGATCCTTGTTGAGCGTGCCCATGCCATAACTCAGCCACGCGCCGAGGCTCGGTTTGCCCGGGATTTGGGACCCGGTGCAAATCAGCGTCTTGCCGGGGTCGTGGTTAATGGCATCGGTATACATGGACTTAATGAGACACAGATCGTCCGCCACCGTCGACAGGTGGGGCAGCAATTCCGACATGTGCAGGCCGCTTTGGCCCTGGGGCGAAAACCTGAACATCGAAGGCTGAATCAGGTGATCCCTGCCCTTAGTCATGGCTGTGACGCGTTGGCCGTCTCTGACGTCGTCAGGCAGTGGTTGTCTGAATTTATCGACCAGCTTCGGTTTGTAGTCGAACAGATCCAACTGACTTGGCGCGCCGGCCATGAACAGAAAGATGACCCGTTTTGCCTTTGGAAAAACATCAGAAACATAGCTGCCATCGGCTGCGCATTCTTTCGACGCCAACGAACTCATGACGGCAGCGCCGAGTCCCATTTGGGTTCGATTCAGAAATCGTCGACGCGACTGGAGTGTGTGGTACTGCTGAAATGGATCCATGTGTTACTCCCGCGTCTTTGTTGCATCGAGATTGAACAGCGAGTTCATCAGCATCGTCCAGGCAGCGATCTCGATGCGCTCCTGGTCGCTGGCCTCTGTAATATCCGAGGTCATCGCTTTCGCTGATTCGACATCCTGCTGATAAGTGGTCCGCAGTCCGCTCAGGCCGTTTTGCAGGCTTGTTAACTCGATCGCGTCCGGCAGATGAGACGTAACCGACTCATACGCAAGACTCAGGCGCGCCGCTTCAACCGTCTCAATGGCCGTGATGAGCTTTCGTGCTGTGTGTCTCGCTGCATGGAAATACTGGCGTTCGTTCATCAGCACCAGCGCCTGCAGTGGCGTATTGGTTCGCTCGCGGCGGGCGACGCAGCTTTCTCGGGTGGGAGCGTCAAAGATCGTCATCTGTGGCGGCGGCATCGCTCGTTTCCAGAACGAGTAGATACTCCTCCGGTAAATGCTTTCGCCGGTGTCCGCTTCAAACGAGTAAGTGCTGGAAGACACCATGGAAACATTTTTCCACAGGTTTGGCGGCTGCGGCGGCTTGACGCTTCGGCCATACATCGTTTTGTTCAGCAGACCACCGACCGCCAGGATCTGGTCGCGGATCATTTCGGAATCCAGTCGGAAGCGAGAGCCGCGGGCCAGCAATCGGTTTTCCGGATCTGCCTGATAGGCGTCCACGGAGGCGCTGGAAGATTGCTGATACGTAGCCGACAGGACGATCGACCGGATCAGCGATTTGACATCCCATTGCGACTGCACAAAGCTGCTGGCCAGGTCATCCAGCAGATCCGGATGGCTGGGGAATTCGCCCTGCGCACCGAAATCTTCGGACGTTTTCACAAGTCCGACACCAAAGAACTGCTGCCAGAATCGGTTCACGGCAACTCGTGCGGTCAGCGGATGCTGTCCGTGTGTCACCCACCGCGCCAGATCCATGCGGGAACTGAGCTGATCAGTGCTGACGAGCGGAGGAAGAAAGGCGGGCGTGTTTCGTTCCACCTCTTCACCCGGCTGATCGTAGGCACCGCGAGTAAGGATGAAGGCCGGTCGAGCTTCCATTCGCTCTTTCGAGACCAGGCTGACCTGAATCGATGCGTTCAATGTGACGTTCTTCTGAGTCAGTTTCTTGAGTTCTGCCTCTTTCTGCTTCAACGTTGCGGAGACAGCCGTTTGTTCGACGGGCGTCTGTTTGGCTTTCAGTGCTTTGATCTCGGCAGAGACGGCGGAAATATGCGACGTGAGCTGCTTCAACTGCTCACTCTGACCAGGCGTCGGCAGTTGAATGAACGGTGGGTGAGTGTTTCGGCCAGGCGTTTCCGGGGTGGTGTCGATGTTGTTAAAGAACGCAGACAGCTGATAGAAATCCTTCTGCGTGACTGGATCATACTTGTGGTCATGACAGACGGCGCATCCCAGCGTTAGTCCGAGGAACGCCGTGCCGAAGGCCGAAACGCGGTCGACCACATTTCGGTTAAAGCTCTCCTCAGGAATCGCCGTGCCCCGGTCGATCACCAGATGCAGGCGATTGAAGCCCGAGGCGATTTGCTGATCGATCGTCGGTTGCTTATACAGGTCGCCGGCGATCTGAAACGTTATGAAGTCGTCGAAACGCAGATTGTCATTGAACGCGCGGATGACCCAGTCGCGATACGGTGTCATTTCGCGGTAGTGATCATGATGAATGCCGTTGGTATCGGCGAAGCGCACCAGATCCAGCCAGTACTTCGCCATATGCTCACCGTACTGCGGTGTGGCCAGCAGTCGGTGCACGAGATTCTGATAAGCATTGGGAGACTGATCATTGATGAAGTCCTGAATCTCGGCGGGTGCCGGAGGCAATCCGGTCAAATCAAACGTCACTCGTCTGATCAGCGTTCGTGCGTCTGCGGCGGGTTGAGGAGTCAGCTGCTCCTGCGTCAGCCGAGCCAGCACAAAGCGGTCAATCCGCGAACTCCATCGAGGATCAGCGACGTCTGGTGCCGTCGCGCGCTGCGGCGACACAAAGGCCCAAAAATCTTCGTACTTTGCCCCCTGCAGAATCCATTGCCTGATCAATTCCTTTTCTCCAGCCGTGAGCGGCTTTACGGAAGACTCCACGGGCGGCATGCGCTCCGCGTCGTCGTCGGTCGTCAGTCGCTGCCAGAGCGTACTGGCCTGCAGATCTTTCGGTTCGATGACTCGATATCCGTCGCGAGCCTTGAAAGGGCCATCCCTGCTGTCGGCAACGTCAAGTCGCAGTTCTGCCTGTCGAGCTTCTTCGTTGGGACCATGACATTGAAAGCAGCGATCAGACAGGATCGCACGAACATCCCGGTTGAACGAGACCGTGTCGTTGGCAGCAACCTGCGAGGTGATCACAGCCCATATACACACCAGAAGATTCCATCGGCCGAATCCGATGCGGTACAGCCGCAACCGATTTCGATCGACCGTTGGTTTGTTCCGTTGGGGCATTGTCTGATTTCAATCGTACAGAAGAAACTTAAGATCGTTCGACAGATAAATGTTTGGCTTTCCCGTGGCGTAAGCTTCCAGCGTGCGAGAAAACAGAAGCGTGCGGGATCGCAAGCTGGAAGCTTACGCCACGTGTCTCTCGAAATACCGTTACCTGTGGCGATCGAAAGCCGGCGCCGTAAGGTATCCGAACTTTCTTTGATTGTAGCAGACCACACTGCCGACAATACATCTTCAAACTGGCCGTGGACGGGTTCCCGACACACAAAGCTGTCGTGACATTCCTCACAACAGCATTACCATGCCGTCCATCCCCATCAACCGACTGTAGATTGCGAGAACCTGTTGAGGTGACTCGCATTCGGGTTCCAGCGTGATGGCCACGTGATTTCCCTTGGGCGTATTGCGAAGTGTGTACGGAGGATCCTGGTCAAGGCCGAGTTCGTCACGGACCTGTGCAATGACACGTGGGGTAAACCTGCCGTCGGCAACACCGATGACCTTGAACATGTACGGCCCCGGAAAGGAATGGTGTGCTTCCAGCATTTCCACGGAAGGTAGCGACATCTGATTTCCTTTCTGCGTGCCGGATCAATGTTCGGGATTTCTTCGCTTATGCTAGTTCATTGTCAGTGAATATGGGAGGGGTGTGCCGCTGGCCGCGGCAACTCAGTTTTTCGAACTGGGATGTGAGCGGCAAGGCGCTAGCCACGCGTTCGGTCGGGAAAAACCGGCGGCTAGCGACTTGCCGCTCACGTCGAGAGCTTCGTAATTTCAAAAACTGAGTCGCCATGCATCTGCCCCGCCTACTTACCGAGAGTCAATTCGGAATCTCAGGACACGGGACTGCGGGCTATTCGTCGACGTTCAGCGACCTGGCGTAAATGTTGCAGAAGTCGACAGGGCCGGTCGGCATCAGGGAGAACGCAGCGGCCGAGTCGGAGGTCACCGCTGCAGTCATCGCAATCTGATTGCCGTTAATGGTCAGCCAGCGTTTTCCACTTCGAACACCGCTTTCAATTCTGTTCCAGCGACCAACCGTCTCCAGATGCTTCGCAATCTCCGGGGCATTCAGGTCGATCGTCATCGTTGGTCCCGCGTTGATCGATGTTCTGCTGGATTTGTCTTTCAGACGCACATCAACAACGAAGCCGACGTTTTTGAATGACTCAGTCGATCTCAGGGTGCCGCTTACCTCGTTGCTGCCATGGAACGCCAGGACCCAGTTTTTGGACTCCCAGTGGGATCCCGTTCCCGCTGCCTTCCATCCGTTCAGGTTCAATCCGGTATACAGAGACCGATAGCCGCGGTTGGCAATCGCGATCTGTTGTGCTGTCAGATCGGTCGAGGGAAGTTCCGAGATCCGGACGTTTCGATAGTGCACAATTCCGCCTTCGGATTCCAGGCAGATATAACCTTTACGAGGCAAACAGTCTTTTCCGCGCGTCACAACTTTGCCGTTGACGGCCAGTGAGATCTCGCCGTCGCGACATTCGATCCGATAATGATTCCATTCGGGACTCGGTCTTGACCGGTTTTCCGTCGGAAATGCTCGGCTGCCTCCACGTCCGTTGATCGGCGTCATGGTGGCTCCATGGATGGGGAAGATATCTCCGTGAGTCGTGTGCCCCTTTGAGTTGCCGTAGGCGTTTTCCAGCACCTGAACCTCAACTCCGCGATGAAACGGTACTCCCCGCGCCGTGATGTCGTCTGCCCAGACGAAGATGCCTGCGTTGCCACGAGGAGCCATGTGTCGCCATTCCAGTTCCATCACAAAGTTCTGATACATCTTCTCCGTGCGAAGTTCCCCGATGGGCGCTCCGGTGCACACGAGCATGTCGTCCTGAAAGCTCCATGTTTCAGAAGGTGTGTTCGTAAGAACCCAACCGGACAGATCTTCACCGTTGAACATCGGCTGAAAGGCGTCGTCGGCCGATAACTGGCGGGGCAGTGTGAACAGCACTACAAGGCTGGAGCAGACGACAAGGCGGCGAAGATGGAAGTGCATGATGGCTCTCATTGAGGGAATACTATCGGGAGCAGGTATGTATTAGACCGCGCCGGGCACCGTTGTCGAAGCGTAGGACGCGATTTGATCACGTCGGGGCAGTAACGGATCGTGGTTTCCGACCGGTGGGTGGCCGGACTGAGCCTGTGAAGGAAAATCGAACCGGCGCTGCCGGACCCGGGGTTTCACTCGTGCCTCGCTCCAACCCCGGCCGCCCGTTAGGACCGTTCATTACTGCAGCGTCGTGTCCTGACGGGTTGGCATGCTGTCCTGCGCCTGCAAGCAGGCAGTCACAACCTACGAGAAAGATGCCTCGTTATTCACGACTGCGACGCCAGCGCATTCGGGAACAGTTGCCGAATTGATTCCGCGTCCGTCTGTCGAGCGTATTCGCTGATTTCAAACATCTCGATGAATTCCAGTTCTCGGCCTCGGACATCCCCATAGCGAATGACAAGTTCGTCCCGAAGCCGATTGGCGCGTAAACGAATGTGTCCCGCTGCCCACGACTGTACCCATGCCAGTTTTTTACTCTCATCGTCGGGGACGGTCTCCAGAATGTCCGCTTCGTACGCCAGCCACTCAAACACCTGAGAACGGTGGCAGGCCAGCATTTTCGCGATGGACTGCATATGCTCAGAGACGTCGACGATCACGTCGGCTCGCATCGGGGCAGGTCTGGTGAACAGGTCCGGCAGATACGCCACGACGGGGTCTTTCCGCAGCGCGGGAACGTCGGGGACAACATGGGGGACGGTGACCATGTACGAAGCGTCCTGGACGCATTGACCGACGGATCGATGATCGGGATGGTAGTCACAGGTTCGGTGAGTCAGCACCAGGTCCGGTCGGAACTCACGGATCTCGCGAATGATGCGGTGGCGTACGTCCAGAGTCGGTTCAAGGCCGCCATCCGGAAAGTCCCAGGTTTCATAAGTCGCCCCGATGACGGCGCCCGCAGCAGCCGCTTCCGTGCGTCGCAACGGGATCAGTTCGGCGGGCGAGCGTTCATGATGGCCGGCGGCACCATCGGTCACAGAAACCAGCTTCACCGGACGGTCGAGCTGCCGGTAAATTGCCGCCAGACCGCCGCCGTGGAATTCCGCGTCGTCGGGGTGGGCACCCAGAATCAGCAGACGTGGTTCATTTTCGTTCATGGTCAAACAAACTTCGTGATGCCCGGCCGGGCGATATTAACTTCGGGTGCGTCGCCCCAGGCGTATTCTGCGGGCGACAGATCCTGCGTGGAACTCATGGCCTGTTCCCACGTGATTTCCTGTCCTGTGTACGTTGCCATGCGGCCCATGATCGCCAGCATCGTGCTGTGCGCCATGTACTCTCCATTGTTCAGCGGTGTGCCTGCGCGAATTCCCGCGAACAATTCATCGTGTTCCACCTGGTACATATTCTTGACTTTTTCGTCGAATCGCCAGGTGGTCTCGTTAGTGATCTCCAGATGGCGTTCTGAAACTTCGGCACGTCCTTTTGATCCGAGTGCGTAGGCCGACATGTTGTTTTTACATCCGCTCTGTTGACGGCAATTGCTGAAGAATCTGGTTCCGTTCTTAAATTCGTAGGCCACGCTGTGGTGGTCGAAAATGTTGCCGAACTTTGCATCGGTTCGTGCCTGTCGACCACCCATTCCGATCGCCTTCACTGGATATTCACCCATCACCCACGCACACACATCAAGGTAGTGAACGTGCTGTTCCACGTTAAAATCGCCGGATAACCATGTGAAGTAGTACCAGTTTCGCATCTGCCAGTGCATGTCGGTCCAGTCTTCCTTACGAGGCTTGACCCAGATCGAACCTCGATAATCGTTTGCGATCAGTGTATGAATCTCACCAATCGCACCGTCATGCAGACGCTTGACCGTTTCGCGAAAGCCACCGTCATAGCGAATGCACAACCCCGAAACGACGGACAGGTTCTTTCGCTTTGCCTCAGCACAGGACTGCAGCACGGAGTGGACTCCCGGTGCATCCACGGCCACCGGTTTCTCAGCGAACACATGTTTGCCGGCTTCGATCGCCGCCTTCAGGTGCATGGGGCGAAAGTGTGGCGGAGTTGTCAGCAGCACGACGTCGACGTCGGATGCCAGCACTTTTTGGTACGCGTCAAAGCCAACAAATTGCTGCTCTGGCGGAACGTCGATCTTTCCGGCGACGTCCTCCTGGGCGGATAAGGACCTGAGGCTCAGTTTCAAACGGTCCTCGAACGCATCGCCCATCGCCACCAACTTCACATTGTCGTCCGCCCGCAAGGCCTGCTGTGCTGCTCCCGTGCCTCGACCGCCGCATCCGATCAGGCCAATTTTCAGCACGTCGTCACCGGCAGCGTGCACGGCCGCTGGAAGAGCGGCTGCCTGCGCACCGACAGCCGCCATTGACAACGATGTCCCGATAAACTGACGGCGGCTGACATCGCAGGGCTGCGAACGTGTGTCGTTGTTGGTCTTCATCGCCAGTGCCTTTTCTCGTGTAATACGATGTTCATTGCGGTACTTGTAGACCACTCAACGGGGGGGACGCAACAGTCCGGCTGTTAAACGATGGATCTGACAGGTAACGCAGTGAAACGATTGTTCCGTCGTACCGGCAGATGCGCGAACCGGGCCAACGTCAACGCTGCTAAGCAGTCCGGTACAGTGGATGTTCGTGTATTTGCTGTATTGTTGAGCGAATTGGACAATCTGCGGATGTGGCCACTGCCGGCGATATGCCTGTGGCTCAGTGTTGGCACTTCGTCTGCCACCTGGTCATCAAAGTCCACTTGTTGGAAAGTTGAAGCTCTGGCGATGCACTTACTCGGCGCACTGCATAGAATCCCGCCCGACGTATCGACCACAGGCCGGTTTCATTGAGACACCGGCACCGACGATAATCGCCATCCATCTCCCTGTTTTCAATTTTCATCCAACAACAACGCATGGCTTCTTCTTTTGTGACTACCCGGCGCGTCGAGTTCTGTGAAACGGACATGGCGGGCATTGTTCATTTTTCCAACTTCTATCGCTGGATGGAACAGGCCGAGCATGAGTTCTTTCGATCGCTGGGGCTGACCATTGCCAATCATCAGCCGGACGGGACTACACTCGGGTGGCCCCGCGTTACCGCCACATGCCGATTTGAATCACCGGCTCGCTATGAGGACGTGCTGGAAGTGAAGCTGATGGTGCAGCGAATCGGCGTGAAATCACTGACGTATGATGTCCACTTCACAATCGGTGACCGTGCTGTGGCGAAAGGAACGATGAAGACAGTTTGTTGCAGCATGGCACGTGATCAGCCGCTGCGTTCCATCGTGATTCCCAATGAGTACACTTCGAAACTTCAGGAGTACCAGCCCGAGGGACAGACGGCTGTCAACGCTCAGTCGAAAAGCTAACCATATGCCCATTGTTCTACAAATGACGAACGTCAGCCGCGCGTTTCCTACCAGCAGCGGTGCCTTGACGATCCTGGAAGACGTGAACCTGCGCATTCCGTCCGGCACTGCTGTTGCTCTGCAGGGGCCATCCGGTTGCGGCAAAAGCACGTTGCTGCACCTGGCGGGAACTTTGGATCAGCCAACGTCCGGAACGGTAGAGATTCTCAGTGAAAATCCCTGGACTCTTTCCGCCCGACGCCTGGCTGCCTTCCGCAATCAGCATATCGGCTTCATCTTTCAGGAGCATCAACTGTTGCCTCAGTGCAGTGTTCTGGAAAACGTATTGCTTCCGACCCTGGCGGGTTTCGGGGGCCGTCGTCGAGAACTGAAATCCCGGGCGGAAGAGCTGCTGCAGCAGGTTGGTTTGCAGGATCGAATGACTCATCGCCCGGCTGCTTTGTCCGGCGGAGAGCGTCAGCGCGTTGCTGTCTGCAGAGGCTTGATTTACCAGCCGTCGCTGCTTCTGGCAGATGAACCCACGGGTAATCTCGACCCTGCCACAGCTGACACAGTTGGTCAGTTGCTGCTGACGATGGCGGCCGATCACGATGCGGCGTTGCTGTGCGTGACTCACAGTGACGAACTGGCGAGTCACTTTCCTCACGTGGTTCGCGTGGAGAACCGTCATGTGGACTTCGTAGCCGCGCCTACCGCCGCCGCTGACTGAGGAATCGGAAACCTCATACCAAATTCGGATCAGGTGGTGGTCATTCGTTGGCCTGTGCGGAATAATGCCAGGTTCCTCCGACTGCTCTGGCAGTATCGGACAGCAAAATACGGGAATCAGTGATGTATACACTCAAAATGGCCAAACGGATGCTGCTTGAGACCAACAAGCGGCTTCTCTGGAATCTCGTCTGGAATCTCGGCGTAAAGGGCACAATGTCCGTTTTTGCTCACCGCCGGCGCATGCGAAAGGGGCAGTTTTTTCCGCCGTTTCTGTATGTGTCGATCATCAATAGCTGCAACCTGAGATGCCAGGGCTGCTGGGTTGACGTTGCTCACAAACAGCAGACGATCGATCTGACAGCGATGAACAAGCTGATCACGGAAGCGAAGCAGGCGGGGAATACGTTTTTCGGAATTGTCGGCGGCGAACCGTTCATGCATCCGGAGCTGTTTGAGATCCTTGAGGCTCACCCGGACTGCTACTTTCAGGTGTTCACGAACGGACAGTTCATTACAGAAGAAAAGGCGAAGCGGCTGTTCGACCTTGGTAACGTGACGCCGCTGATCAGTGTCGAAGGCAATGAGATCATCAGCGACGAACGTCGAGGCCGCAGCGACGTATACGACAATACGCTGGCCGGAATCGACAACTGTCTTAAAGCGAACCTGATGACGGGCGTCTGCACCAGTCTGTGCAAAACCAATATCGACGATCTTCTGACCGAAGCATGGGTCGACCGTCTGATTGAAATGGGAGTCCTGTACACTTGGTTCCACATCTACCGTCCGATGGGTCCGGACGCGATGCCGGAATTATGCCTTACCCAGGAACAGCAGCGTCGTGCTCGTGAATTTGTGGTCGAAATGCGAGCGAAGAAACCCATCGTCATCATTGACGCATACTATGACGGCGATGGGCAGGCACTGTGTCCCGCCGCCAACGGTATCAGTCATCACATCAATCCCTGGGGCGATATCGAACCGTGTCCCATTGTTCAGTTTTCGAAGGAATCGATTCATTCCAGCGAAGACGACGATCGCACTTTGTTCGACAAGTTCACTCAGTCAGAATATCTTGCCGATTTCCGCACGCTGGCTCAGGAAACGACCCGCGGCTGCATTGTGCTGGAGCGACCGGAATTGCTGCAGCAGGTGGTTGAAAAACACAGCGCGAAGGACGCCACGGCTCGCGGTACGGCGTTGCAGGAACTGAAGTCGATGGTGCCCAGAACGTCGCAGTACCATCCAGGGCATGAGATCCCCGAGCGAAATCTGTATTATCGCATTGCCAAGAAGTTTCTGTTCAACGATTTTGGTGTCTATAACGGGCACGACCATACGAATACGGCGGCACCATTCATCGTGAATGAGGCAGCTGACGGATCCAACTCACCGATGCCGACGGCGACGGGCTGTTGTGGCGGCAGCGTCAGTTGCGATGAGCCGGACGTAGTCTCGCTGGGTGGAACGGAAAAGGACGGCTGATACAGGTGGCCGGTTACAGCTTCGTTGAGGGTTTCTGTCACTGATCGTGTTGTCCGCAGGTGGAATTGAGTTCGTAAGTTGGCAGGGGTTTCGTACGAAGCCGTGACTGCGAACAGATGTCCTGCTGCTTTGGAGTTCGTTGGTTAGATGCGTGCTTTGGTTACAGGTGGAGGTGGATTTCTGGGACTGTACGTCGTGGAACAGTTGCTGGAAGCTGGGCACGACGTGCGAGTGCTTTGCCGTGGCCGATACAAGGCGTTGAGTGAGCTTCCCGTTGAGGTCGTGACCGGCGACCTGCGATACGCACCCAAGGTCGAAAAGGCCTGCCGCGATATCGACGCGGTATTCCACGTGGCCGCCGTTCCCGGCATCAGTGGTGGCTGGAAGAAGTATCACAGCATCAACACCGTTGGCACAGAGAATGTCATTTCCGCATGTCTAAGTCAGGGCGTTCAGCGGCTGATCTATACCAGTTCTCCCAGCGTCGTGTTCGATGGCCGTGACCATGTGGAGGCCGATGAGTCGCTGCCATATCCCACCAGGTGGCTTTCTCATTACCCTCATTCCAAAGCACTGGGCGAGCAGTCTGTGCTGGCCGCTAACGATGATGACGGGTTAAGAACAGTTTCGTTGCGGCCTCATCTGATCTGGGGATGCCGCGACAATCATCTGATTCCCCGACTGATCCAAAAGGCAAAGTCGGGCCGCTTGCGACGCGTTGGCGACGGCGCCAATGTCGTTTCAGTGGTTAATGTTGAAAACGCGGCGGCGGCACACCTGCAGGCAGAGCTGTCGTTACGGGATTCGCTGACGGCAGCCGGCAACGCTTATTTTATTAACGAGCCGGAGTCAGTGAACCTATGGCAGTGGATTGACCAATTGCTGGATTTGGCCGGACTGCCGGCGGTGAAGAAATCGATCTCATATCCCACCGCACATCGCATCGGCGGCGTGATGGAAAAAATGTGGAAGTGGTTGCCGCTGCCCGGAGAACCGCCGATGACGCCATTTGTCGCAGCGCAGCTGGCTGGTTCACACAGCTACAGCGTCGCCGCCGCACGGCGAGATTTTGGATTCCGGTCGATCGTGTCGATGGACGAGGGACTCAGAAAACTGAAAGAAGAGATTCGCGTCCGCCAGTGATAGGCTGTTGGTGGCGGCGTCGCTTATCCGTCCGCGAGTTGCCTGTCGGGTCGTCTTTAGGCGTTGGTCACACTGACGTTAAAAGTCCCGGTGTCGGTCAGGCCGGTCGCATCCGTGACTTTGATCGTGATCAGAAATGTGTTGCCCCCGGCGTCTGACGGTGTCGTCCACGTGAATTGTCCGGTTTGAGCATTTACGGCAGCCGTTCCAGGCAGGTTTTCTGTCACCAGTTCGTAGCTGAGTGCATCATTATTGGGATCAAACCCGTCAGGGTCGACGATCAACTGGCGTCCTTCGACCACGGTCTGATTTTCGATCGGTCCCAGTGAAGGTCTGTCAGACTGGTTACCGCCACCCGCCTGGACCCTGACCTGGACCCGGACCATCGCCCGGACCATCGCC
>JAPYTO010000036.1:16663-38745 GCA_029941865.1 Fuerstiella sp.
CCCGGACCATCGCCCGGACCATCGCCACCACCACCGGGAGTGGTCACAACGATGGTTACTGTCTGCGAAACGATCACCGAGCCGTCATCAACAAAGATTGGAAACGTGACAGTGCCGACGTCGTTTGTAACCGGCGTCCATGTCAACACGCCGGTCTGACGGTCGATGCTGGCACCGTTCGGTGCAGTCGGGAGGATAAAGAACGTCAGTGTATCAGCCGGCACATCGCCATCGGTCGCGGTCACGGTCACGGTCAGTCGGCTGCCGACGGTCGCCTGTTGATTGGGGATCTGGTTCAGAACCGGGGCCTGATTGCCGGGACCATCAGCATTGACCGTAACGGTAAACGTCGCGGTGTCCTTCAAGCCAGCCTGGTCCTGAACCTGAACTGTGACGTTGAATCCGGGAGCTAACTGCGTCGGTGTCCATGCGAAAACGCCGTTGGTCGGATCGATCTGAGGGTTGCCTGGCAGCCCGGTTGTCACCAGAGAATAGGTCAGAGTGTCATTGGCGTTCGGATCTGTTGCCTGAATTCTCAGCCGCAGTTCCGTGTTGATGACGGCCACCTGATTGTCGATCTGGGTGATAGTCGGGGCAAAGTTCTGCACGGCTGCCCCCACGTTGACGGTCACCGTCTGAACGGCATCTGCCGTTCCATCGCTGACAATCACCAGGAAAGAGAATTTTCCCTGAGCGGTCGGTGTCCACGTGAAGACTCCGGTTGACGAGTTAATGAGTGCGCCGTTCGGTGCCTGGGGATCCAGGAAGAATGAGAGTGTGTCCGCTGGTTCATCCGTGTCCGTCGCGGAGGCGGTGAATGTCAGCTGCGCTGCGACATTCGCCGACAGGATTCCGATCGGGTCCAGCACCGGCGGTGTGTTCGAGCTGTTCGACGCAGTCACGAAGACAATGAACGATTCGGTGTCGCTCAGACCGTCCTGATCTGTGACGCGGACCGTCACCTGAAATCCGGGCCCGTCCGAGACGGTCGGAACCCAGGAAAAGACACCAGTGGCCGGATCAATCTGCGGATTGCCCGGCAGCTCTGCTGTATCCAGAGAAAATGTGAGGACATCGTTCTGATTAGGGTCCGCAGCAGAAGCGATAAACTGCAGCAGCGTGCCCTGTAAGACCGTCATGTCATTGATTGGCCCCAGAGCCGGGGGTCGTTGGGCACGCTCGGCACGTCAACAACGATGACCGTCACTGATTGCGACACGTCGGCCGTGCCGTCAGAGGCGAAGATGTCAAAGGTGTTTGGCCCGATCTGATTTCCGGTAGGCTGCCAGGTCAGAACTCCGGTCTGACTGTCGATCTGGGCGCCGGTGGGGCCGTTCGGTCCGAGGAAATACGTGACCGTGTCGCCGGTGTCCGCGTCTGTGGCCGACGCGATGATGGTCAACGTCGTGCCGACGTTGGCCTGCCGATCCGGAATCAGTGCCAGCACGGGAGCATGGTTCGTCGTCGCGACGGCATTGACTGTTACGTTAATGGACTCCGTGTCTGTCAAACCTGCCTGGTTCGTGACCTGAAGAGTCACCACATAGTTGCCGACGGCCGTTGGTGTCCAGTTTAACGTACCGAGTGTCGGATGGATCTGAGGACTCCCCGGAAGCCCCGTTGAAACGATTGCATAAGTCAGCGCCCCACCGGCGGGATCTGTGGCGGTGGCTGTCAGCTGCAGGTTTGTGTTCACATCGACAATCCGGTCGTTCAATGGATTCAGCGTTGGTCCCTGGGGTACGACGTCATCCGACATCAGCGGAGTAATAATGATTCCGGAGATCATCGGGTGCCTGGTGACCCGTTGGAAATCAATGTTCAGGTTGCCATCACTGGTGACATGGAATGACTTCACCAATGCGGAATATCTTCCCGCCTCGGAAAATACATCCAGATTGTTCAACACGAGTTCATTGTCGATTCGAACATCAAACACGCGTCTGCCGGGACGCATGTAAGCGGCCCGCGTTTCTGCAAACAGCAACTCAACCTGATAATCCGTTCCCGCCTCAAGCGGGATGTTGAAACTCAGTTCGGGGCCCGAACGAGGATCCCAGACATGGGACTGGAAGACTGATGCTGGCAGTCCGGTGGGGACGTTGCTGATCGCGGTCCGCCGCCGCACGAAGGTGGTTGCCGCCGTGTGATAGGCGCTGGCGGATGTGAAACCGTCGACAGCACCACCGCCAACGTTCAATTGCAACTGAACGTGGACCAAAAATCTCTGCTGAACCAGAGACTGTCCGTCGCCGACCGTGACATTGACAGTTGCTATGCCGGGAACGTCTCCGGCGGTAACCCGCAGCTGTCGATTGGCCCCCGTGCCCGTGCCCGTGCCCGTCCACGTCACGGAACGAACGACGTTGGTATTACTGCTGGTTGCCGTCACCGTCAGAGGATCTCCATCCGCGTCGCTCACCGTGAACGGAATTGCGTCGCTGGTCGTTCCCAAGCCAAGTGGCAGATCTGGAAACGGCGTGACGACGGGCATCTGGTTCGGTGTGACGGAGACGGACACACTGGCTGCTGTCGACGTCGCGTCAAGATTGACGTTGACTGTGTATTGGAAACTGTCGGGACCGGTAAATCCGGGATCTGGCGTGTAATCTATCGTCCCATTGGCCTTCGCCGTGGCGCTTCCGTTGAATGGCTGCTGTGTGAGGGTGACGGTGGAGGGATTGATCGTACCATCGGAATCTGTGTCGTTATTCAAAACGGAAATCGTCACCGTGGCGCCAATTCCCGTCACAGCAGTATCCGAGTTGACCGTTGGAGGAACGTTCGTTGGAGGAATGTTCTGTCCGATGACGATAAGAGTGAACGATTCTGAAGCGGTCTCAAATCCGTCAGCAACCGTCAATGTAATCGTTGCTGTTCCGGATGCGCCCGCCAGAGGGCTCAGTGACACTGTGCGATTCGTACCAGTGCCACCGACCGTAATATTCGCATGGGGAACCAGCGCCGGGTTGCTGGATGCCGCTGTGATCGACAGTGGGTCGTTGTCCTGGTCATTGACGGTGAAACTCAACGGGCCGACGCCGTCGTTCTGATTGACCGTCTGGTCAGAAATCGTGCTGATCACAGGTGCATTGTTTGGCGCTGGAGGGTCGCCTGGCGTTGGTGGGTCGCTGGGCGCAGGGGCACTGTTTTTCTCAGTGATTCGGATACCGGCGATCGTTGGCTCCCGCCTGACTCGAGCCAGGTCGATGTTGATTGTCCCGTCAGACACAACGTCAAACGATTCGACCAATGCCGTCCGTGCGCCTGCCGCCGCAAAAATGTCAAAGTCATTCAGGACGACATCACCATCGATAGCGACATCAAAAATGCGACGCCCCACACGTGAGGCTCCGGCTGCCAGTTCGCTGAACAGCAGATCAACCTGATACTCCGTACCTTCGTCCGCCGGAATGCTGAATCGAAGGCTGTCGCCCCGGCGAGGATCGCGCAGATTCGACTGAAAAACGGCGTCCGGAATGCTGGGGTCAACGCCCGCTGTGTTGACACCAAAACTTCGAGCGAAGTCGATGCCTGCGCCATTTTGATACGCATCGTCCGTTTCCCAGACTGGATCTCCGGACAGTTGTGGGCCACCGGCATTGATGTACGTGGCGGTCAGCAGTCGCCGTGGTTCAAGGCATTCCGTACTGAGTTGCCGAACCGCCGTGGCAGGACCGTTCTTTCGTCGCCTGGATTTTTGCCCTGAACTCAAGACGATGATCTGATTCCATTCAGCCAGTTCGTAAGACTCATCGATACCCCTCTGCCGTAACTGATGAACGCCACGCAGATGAGTGAATATTCACACTGCTGCCCTGATTACGGGCACAGTCACTTTCGAGTGCCCCGGGGGTATTCAGCCCGGTGAGTCCAGACGTGCGGCGTCATAATCCCTAACATCGACTTAATGGGAAAAATCGAAGTTTTCCGATTGGCGATGCCGGACGCGTCGTAGCGTCTCAACCGTCATTTGAATGGCATCTCAATCCCTCAAGGCTTCTCCGGTTGCCGAAGTTAGGCTATCTTCCACTCGTCGCTGAAATGCTGGACGTTGTGAAGACATTCCGGCGGTTGCCGGAAAAGTTTCGCCTGCGCTCACCAGGATCCGTATCGAGAACCAGACAGGACCGAGGTAGCAGATGACGAACAAGCCCGACGTGCCGTTCGACGGCGCTCGCATGCCACGGCGTGACGTCTTCAAGACGACAGCGTTTGCGGCTTCGGCAGCAGCGTCCGCCATGTCAGCGGACTCGGCGGCGGTTGGCCAACCGTCTGCTCTCAGGCGAAGCGTTTCCGTAATCGACACGGAAAACCGGAAGCCAGGCACGACCGACTGGCAACTGACCCGCGTTCGTGTGAACTCAGGCCTGTATCGCACGTCGTTGATTGAAGGATATTGTTCGCGGCAGTCCGTGGCCGTTGGTGACAAACTACGGGTTTTCGTCAGCACGGACCCAGCGCGACGTTTTCAGCTGGATGTTTATCGAATGGGTTATTATGGGGGCACGGGAGGCTGCCACAAGGCGACGTTCGGGCCGCTGGATGGGAAGTCTCAGCCGGTGCCGGACATCGGACCACTGCCCGGGCGTTTACGTGAATGTCAGTGGGACGCTGCTGTTGAGTTCACCATCCCGCAGGACTGGGTCAGCGGTGTGTATCTGGGCAAGCTGACAACGTTGCCGGAATCCCGGCACGAGCCGTATTGGCAAAGCTACGTCATCTTCATTGTGAAAGATGACCGCTCGGCGGACCTCGTTTTTCAATGCAGTGATAATACCTGGCAGGCGTATAATCGCTGGCCTGTGAACGAATCGCTGTACACGCACCCCGACGGTTCCCACGCGCCAGGAGTTGCCGTCAGTTTCGACCGGCCGTATGGCAAATATAATCAGATTTTTGACCACCCATTATCTGTGGGGTCGGGTGAGTTTTTGCTGTGGGAGTTTCCGTTGAGTTATTGGCTGGAACAGAACGGATATGACGTGACGTATGGTTCCAACCTGGATACGTGCAGTTCGGGCTTCATCAATCGCGGCAAAGCGTTTATCAGCGTCGGGCACGACGAATACTGGGATCAGCGGCAATTCGAAGTGGTCAAAGCGGCCATGAATCGCGGGGTGAGTCTGATCTGGCTCTGCGGCAATGCCGTGTTCGTCGATTCACCCTTTGCGGCTTCGTCGAACGGCCGGCCCGATCGCATCATCACCCGAGCCGGTTGTTATGGTGATCTGCGCGAAGACGAACTCGAATCATATGCCGCGATGTTTGCCGGACTGCAGCCGACCGGCCCGGATGAGCGAGACATCATGGGTGTTCGCAGTGTTGTGCCGTTTAACGGTGGCGGAGACTGGACGTGCGTGGACGACCGTCACTGGCTGTTTGACGGAACCGGAATGAAGGCCGGCGACAGCATACCAGGACTCGTGGGCTGGGAACATCACGGAGAGCCGGATCCCGCACGTGCAGATCTGGCCGTCGTCGCCGCCGGGCCCATCTGGTCGGGCGGCACCCGCGAGGGGCGTTACGAAGCGGTGACATTCAACGGACCGAAGCAGAATGTCGTCTTCAACGCATCGACGATTTTCTGGGCACAGGGCCTGTCGTCGCCTCCCGGTCATATCATCCCGTGGTCTCATTTTAGCCGGCCTCACGGCCCGGATACTCGCGTGCAGCAGATGACCAAAAATGTCATCGCCCGAGCGGTAGCGGAACCAGTGGACGCGAACTGAACTGTACATCGGGTGCAGTCATGTACGGTTGTAAAGTTGGGTAGGGCTGGGGTTGGAGCGAGGTACGAGTGAAACCCCGGGGCCGGCAGCGCCGGATTGATTTTCCTTCGCAGGCTCATAGAAGGCCACTCACGAGTCCGAAACCACAATCCGTTACTGCACCCAATACATCCCTTGACCATGTCGTTCATTGTGGTGGGCGGGTTTGGCGATAGAATGCCGACTTCGGCGCTGAAGTTATGTTTCGCCAGCCACACAACTCTTGTAGCTCGTTTGCCAGGTCCGCCACGTGAAAGCTCTTCTTCTTTCTGAATACAAAAAACTTGAAGTTACCGACATCCCCACACCGGAGATTGGCCCTGAGGATATTCTGGTTCAGGTACAGGCCTGCGGGATCTGTGGTAGTGACATCCATGGCTGGGACGGCAGCAGCGGACGCCGAGTACCGCCACTGGTGATGGGACACGAAGCCGCCGGCGTCGTAGCCGCTTTCGGAAAGGATGTGCAGGGATTTGTCGAAGGAAATCGAATTACCTTTGATTCCACCGTCTGGTGTGGAAAGTGCCACTTCTGCCTGAGTGGTCGACCAAACTTATGCGACAATCGAATGGTGCTGGGCGTCAGCTGCGACGACTATCGCCGTTACGGTTGCTTTGCGGAATACGTCAGCGTACCTGCTCGTATTTGTTGCCAGCTGCCGGATTCTCTGCCGTTCGAACATGCGGCATTGATCGAAGCCGTGTCAGTGGCCGTACATGCGGCCAACCGGACTCCCGTTTCTCTGGGAGACACCGCGGTTGTCGTCGGTACCGGGATGATTGGTCTGCTGGTGATTCAGGCGATCAAGCAAAAGGGATGCAGCCAGGTGATTGCGACCGACCTGAATCCGCAGCGACTGGAGGTCGCGAGAAAGCTGGGCGCGGACGTGACCATCAACGTGTCTGAGGAAGACGCAGCACCCCGAGTCGCCGAATTGACCAACGGACGAGGCGCCGACGTTGCGCTGGAAGTTGTGGGCGCGACCGCGACGATTAAGTCGGCCATCGACTGCACTCGTAAAGGCGGGTCAGTCACAATTGTGGGCAACCTGGCGCCGACAATCGAACTGCCGTTGCAGTCCGTCGTGACCAGAGAACTGAATATCTTTGGCACCTGCGCGTCTGCCGGTGAATACCCCGCCTGTGTTGACCTGCTGGCAGCCGGCATGATTAAGGTGGAAGACATGATCACCGCCAAAGCACCGCTTGAACAGGGACACGACTGGTTCAGTCGCTTGTACGAAGGTGAAGCGGGCGCGATGAAGGTTGTCCTGTGTCCGTCGATGTAATCTGAATATCAACAGAGTAGGTGCGTTTTAGGTAATGCACTACGCATGTGATGGAAGGCCCTACTTCATCTGTGCCGACGACGTCTTCGGTTTCGTTCTGTATCGAGAGATACGAATATTCAGGAGGGATGTCCCTCCTGCCTTGACCTTCCCGGCACGTCAGACGCAGATTTGTATTTGCGGCGTCGATTCTGAATTGCGAAGCAGGGTCCTCGTCTGATCCTCTCCCAGCCCGCGTCAGGAACACCTTGTGCGCGCGAACTGGAGCACAATAAGAAATGCATCAGAGGATCGAGACACTTTGCGATGAACGTTCAAGAAAATCAGGTCGATCCTGCGAAGTTGGCTGAATCAGCCCGGTCGCTGCCGTCACTGCCGCGAACAACCTCGCAGATCATTGCAATTATCGGGGATCCGTACTCTGAAGTGAGTGACCTGATCAAGGTCATTGCTCTGGATCCGACGCTGACCGCAAACCTGTTGAGAGTCGCCAACTCTGCCAGCTATTCCACGGCCCGCCCCGCCGCCTCCGTGGGAGACGCCATCGTGCGATTGGGAACAGGGACAATCATGGCTATGGCATTGAGCGTGAGTGCCAAGCCTCAGCGTGACGTGGATTTGTCACCGTTTGGATTGACCGCGGAAGAATTCTGGCGGCATTGCGTGGCCAGCGTCGCGGCTGCGGAAGAACTCTGTTCACGTCGACTGGCACAATTTGGATCGGGGTTCAGCACAGCGGCACTGCTACACGACATTGGAAAACTGATTCTCGTCCAGCACATGACACCTGCACGCCAGGAACAAATGGCGGCATTCCGTGCTGGTCATCCCGGGCACCGGGCGATCGATGCGGAACGCGCCGTTCTTGGAGTGGACCACGCCAGAGCCGGTGCTCTTGTTGCGAATCACTGGAATCTGCCGGAAGATATCGTGGAGGCTATCGGCAATCATCACAGTCCGTCGCAATGGGAAAAGGTCCTGTGGAACGGAGTCATCCTTGCCAACCAGATTGCTCTTGAGAATGCCGGACACACGGGTTTTACGTTTGGTGATTCCGAGATCGTCGCCGACGCCATGCTGGCGCTGGAGGTGGAAGATGGAACCTACCAGGCTGTTGTCGTGGCAAGCCGCGATCGTTATGACAATCTGATCGAACTATTCGTCTGAGGGCGGTCAGGATCGATCGGGGCCTGGCTCAGACGCGGCGATTTTCACCGGAGCGCCCGCGAGACGCTGCAACCCAAGCCGAAAGATAACCCACAGTGCTGCGGCGACTTCTTTCCCATTGATCTTGGTGGCGCCATATCGACGGTCTTCGAAGACGATCGGCGTTTCGCCAAAAGTGCAGCCAACCTGCCGGCAACGGAACAGGACCTCCTCCAGAAACGCATAGCCCCGAGCCACCGTACGGTCCCAGTCGATTTCGTTCAGTTTGTTGACATTGTAACATCGGTAGCTACCACTGTTGTCATGAGTCTTCAGGCCGAGAAACAGACGTGCGTACGTGTTGATCGACTTGCTCATGAGGTGACGTTTCAGGGTCCAGCCCACCACACCACCTCCATCTACGTAGCGAGAGCCAATGGCCACGTCGCACGTTTCGGCAGTCTTCAACAGGTCGGGGATGTACCTGGGGCTGTGACTGAAATCGGCATCAAGATTCAGCAGCTGTTGGTAGTCGTTTTCGATAGCATGCCGAAAGCCGGCAAGTGCGGCTGATCCCAATCCCATCTTGGCGGGACGGTGCAGCAGGCTGACATGCGGGTCCGTCGCTGCAATTTCCGTAACAGCCTCACCGGTGCCGTCTGGTGAATTGTCGTCGATGACCAGAATGTCGGCGTGCGGTGCTGCCGAACGAAGTTCTGGAATCAGCAAACGAATGTTCTGCACTTCGTTGTACGTGCAGACGGTGATCAGAAGGCGTTTCATGGATCGTAACGGAAGTCACCGAGTCAGGGCGGGCACTGGCAGAAAGAAGCCGGGACAATTCCGATGGCCGCTTTTACAGGAGTCCGTATTCTTCCAGTTTCTGCTGCAGCCGCAACGGCGGTATTGCCAACTGATGGCAAAAGGCCTGCATCTGATCGCGGTTGCGGCCGGTCGTAACGATGTCACTGTTGGTACGCTTGACGGCCCGTATCAGCAGGTTCTTGGCCGTGTGTTCCATGTCTATGAATTCCATGACGCGGGTGTTGTATCCGGCGCATTCGAGCAGATTGGCCCGCATTGCGTCTGTTGCCAACGACGAAAACTTCTCGTGCAGAATACCGTGGTCCGAAAACAATGGCTGCCGATCTTTCTGCAGCTGCGAGGCGAGTTCGTGCTGGCAGCAGGGCACTGCCAGAATGACATCAGTTCCCCAGCTGACGGCAGCGGCCAGAGCATCATCGGTCGCGGTGTCGCAGGCATGCAGTGAGATCGCCAGATGAATCTGTTCGGCCGGTTGGAATTCGGCAATATCGCCAACACTGAACCGAATGTTGTCGAGCCCCAGTTCACGGACGATGCCGCTGCACGTATCCACGACGTCCTGTCGGCGATCAAGCCCCGTAATACGAACATCACGGCCTGATACATTCCGGAAGAAATAGTGGGTGGCGAACGTGAGATAACTTTTACCGCACCCAAAATCAACTACGCTAATTGTTCCCTCACCGGGAAGGTGGTCCACCACATCGCGGATGAACTCAACGTAGCGATTGATTTGCCGGAACTTGGCATACTGCTTCGCACGGACATGACCGTCGGGTGACATGATGCCGGTTGCGATCAGGAACGGACACGGCTGTCCATCCGGAATCAGATACTTTCGATTCTTATTGTGGCTGGTGTCCGGCACTGACTGTGCGGCAGTTGTTTCCCGTTTCGTCAGCGTGCAATTTCCCTTTTTACTGTAACGAGCCGTCCACTCGGCGTCGGATGTCTGGAAATGCACATCACGAAACGCAAGTCCTGCAAATTGCTGCATCTGCGCAATGCCGTCATCTCCATCGACGTTTTCGTGACGTTCCTGAACGCCGATGCGGCGGGTCAGCTGCAGCATCAGCCGACCTTTCACTGCCACGGGGCGGACGTCGATTCGAATCGGTCCGTCGGCCGATTTATGCATGGGTTTGCTGAACACGGCCTTGCGAAATGTCCCGTTAAGCACACTTTCGCTAATTAGCAGATACAGCTTTTCTTTGGCAGAACTCATGTTTCGCATTCCAGGATGCAATCACTACACTTCCGAATAACGGAGCGCGTCGATTGCTCACAACATGTCCTTTCACGGAGCGGATTGCACACGAATGGCCCTGAATAAGAAACAAAAGAAGCAGATTGAGGTGTTGAAGAACAAGATTCTCAAAGATCAGCAGCTGTTGTCAGCAGCAAAAGATCAACCAGACGATCCCGCCGACGTGCCTCGTCTGGAAAAAAAGATCGCCGACATGCAGGCGGAAATCAACAAAATCAAGAACGCCTGACAAATGCCGGATTCAGCCGCACAGGATGCGATGCCGGAAAGACGTCCTTCGGTTGCCGGTCCGGCATCGTCTCGATTCCCCCCCACCGTCATTGTGGTCCACCCGCGAGAAAAACGCAGTAAATGTTCCGTCGAAGCACTGCGTGGACGCGAAGACTTCTCTTTTTTTACCTTCCCGAACCAGGTGACTCTGCCACTGGAGAATTTCGTGCGCCTGGGGATGGGCGGCCAGGAATTAAGCGAATCCGACGCTGCGGCGGGACTGCTGGTTCTGGACGGGACATGGAAGCTGGCGCAGAAAATGGAACCGTTTTATGAGGACGTCCCCATCCGGACGTTACCCGACATCAAGACGGCGTACCCACGCACTTCCAAGGTGTTTCAGGACCCGATCGGCGGACTTGCCACCGTCGAGGCGGTCTATGCAGCTCTGCGAATCATGAAACGTCCTCTGGACGGTCTGCTCGATCATTACCACTGGAAAGACACTTTTCTGGAAGCGAATGGTTGGGACCAGGTGTAACGTCGCGGGCGGGAGTCTTGTGTTCGCGTGATCGCCTGTCAGTTCGACCCTGTTTTCGACCTATTTACTGAATTCCCATACCGGATCGAAACTACGCTCGTCTGCCATCGCCGAAAGCACGCGCGACATCAGCAATTGAGACGGAACATCTGCCAGGTCTTCATACGTGGCCAGCAGTCGTCCCAGCAGGCGGGCGGCATCCCGGAATTGACGCCTTTCGTACAGACGCAGCGCTGTCTGATATGTGCGGAACACTGGCGTTAGTTGTTCGTCAAAGGCATGCACTTCGTACAGACTGACCGGGCGCCTGATGTTGACGACACGTGCGCGGCACAATCGTCGGATGGAATAACCGCTCTTATCCCGAAGCTGTTTTTTTGTGTGCTGAGTGACAATGAGCGACGACTGCAGAGACTTCGTGGTCCCCTCGACCCGACTGGCCCAATTGACTGTCGAGCCCAGAGGTCCGTACTTAAATTTTGGCGACGAACCGATCACTCCGACATGAGCTGAACCGGAATTGATTCCGATTCCAAGTTTGATGATTTCCTGCAGACGCGGTGTCCATTCCCCGTTAATCTGTTCCAGTGCGCGAAGCATTGAATGACCAGCGCGCACGGCCAGATCGGCGTGATTGTCCAACGGTTTCGGGGCGCCCCACATGGCCATCAGGCCGTCACCGATATAGTCGATCAGAACGCCCTGCTGTTCGAACACAACGCGCGACAACGCGCCCAATGTTGATCCGATCCACTCGATCGTCGTTGCCGCGCCAACTCGCTCGCTGATAGCACTGAATCGGCGGATGTCACAGAACAGGATCGACACGTCCGCATCGCGTGTGCGGAGCAGGTCTTCGCTGTTACAGGCCAGTTCCCGCGTCAGTTCTCGCGAAAAGTACTGCTGCAGCCGATGCTTCTCCGCCTGACGACGTCGCAGACACGATCCCACGCGCGCATCCAGGAGCACTGTGTTGATCGGCTTGGACAGATAATCTTCGGCTCCGGCGGCAATACAGTCGACGGTGCGCTGATCGTCTGCCAGTCCGGAGACCATGATGACGGGGACATGACGCAGCTCGTCGTGATGCTTGATCCATGACAGAAGTTGTACGCCGTCAAGTCCCGGCATGATGACATCAAGAAGCACCAGATCGATGTCACGATGCTGGTCCAGAGCGGTCATCGCCGCCTGCCCGTCATGTACGACGAGCACGGAATGCCCCTGTCGCACCAGGTGCATCCGCAATTGGTCTGCGCTGGTCACATTATCGTCGGCCACAAGAATGCGGGCTGGTTCGATTTCGTTGGCATTGGCCGAGACAGCCTGCAGCTGAATGTCATCTGCCCGTATCCGGGTGTCTCGACCCGTCTTTCCCGTCAGGAAATCAAGCAGATGAGTGGCGGACTGACACGCATGCTGCAGCTCGATAGCTACCTCAGTCACCTGCGAATCGGCGGGGGCCGTGATTTCCACTTCCTGACTCACGCCGTACACCGGGGCCAGCATGTTGCGGATGTCGTATCGGGCCCGCTGCTGAACGTCAGGAAGGTCTTCGGCTGACAGCGATGTGCCGTAGTCGTGCAGAAGCTCGCGCGCGAATTGCACGATTTCCTGAGTGGCTACGGGACACGACCTGACCGCCGCCCGGAGTTCAACATCGAGTGGGGTTTCGTCCGACCCTGGAAACTGATCCTGATAACAGGACTCAAGCTGCTCTGACAGATGCCCAAGTCGTTCCAGCTCGTCAAGAAGTTCGTTCCTGACTCTCTGGGTTTCGTGGAGCCAGGTGATCTGCGTGCTGGAGACGACGCCCGGTAGCGGCAGACCCTGAGATGTTTGTTGTCGGAGATCAACCACCTGCGCAACACCAGCCAATCTATGAGTCCGGACGGGAACAAGACGACATGGACACCGCTTATTCTAATCTTCGCGTGGGACAGGATGGACTCAAATACTGACACCTGCAATGAATTTTCGCAACAATCAGTGGACATCGTAAAGAGCGGCGTTGTGGCAAACGGGCATGCTTCGTGGGTCGTGGCAATCAGGACCGCAACGTTTTGTCGATGTTTACGATGAAACACCGTCCTGCGAAATAAGGACTCATTCCGCCGGTGGCCTGCGCCGTTTCCGAATGAATCGAGCCGTATTCTGTCGTCACCCGGATCATCTGCGCGTTTACTGCGGATGATGTTATCAGGTCGATACGCCGGTGATTTCTTTAAGTCGAGCAATGAGCTTAATATAATCAACGGGCTTCTCGATGAACTCGTTGCATCCCACTGCCTGTGCCTTTTCCTTGTGATGGTCGAAGGTCGCAGCGCTGAAAGCAATGATCGGCACAGTCTTTAGTTCCGGGATCTTTCGTAGTTCTGTCGTCAATGCGTAGCCATCCGCTGGTGGGTTCCATTCGTTCAGGCCCAGATCCATCAGTATTGCATCCGGCGGCCGTTCCATTGCCATCGCGATGGTTTCTTTGGCGTTGTTCGGCACCAGCACTTCGAAGTTGCTCCGCACCAGAAATCTGGTCACCACATCGAGGTTTCCGGCGTTGTCCTCCACAACCATGATCTGCTTCATAACAGTCTCCTGACATTATCCAGTTGCCGATGAATTTCCTGAACGAATCGACGGCGATCGAACGGGCTCTTCTGAATGACTTCCGAGACCATGCCGTGCAGTCTGTTTCGATTCTCTGCGGTCATTTCTTTGGCCGTGAGCACGATAATTGGCGGCATTTCGGTTTTCGTGCGACGCCGAATTTCCTCAATAAACGTAAAACCATCCATGACAGGCATCACCAAATCCAGAATGATCAGATCCGTCGGCGACTTCTCGAATTTTTTCAGTCCGTCAGCGCCATCAGTTGCCTCTACAATTCTGCAACCGTCATTTTGCAGCACACGCCGGACAATCTCGCGGTCTTTCGGGTTGTCATCGATGATCAGGACGGTCGATGTTTCGTTCCCGCAATACCTTCTGACAACCTGTTTCAGTCGATCGCCTTCAATCGGCTTGGAAACGTAATCCGCCGCACCGAAATAGTAGCCCCTGTGCGAGTCGTCAAGAACGGTCACCAGAACAACCGGAATGTTGGCCGTTCGTTCACTGGCCTTGAGAGCGGCTAACACTGACCAACCGTCGATGTCCGGCATTATCAGGTCCAGCGTGATTACGCTGGGCGTGTGCCGAGCGGCCAATTCAATACCGTCCGTGCCGCCTGAGGCTGTGATGACCTGCAGGCCTTCTTCTGTCAGAAACCAACTCAGAAGCTCTCGAACGTTGGGATCATCATCGATCACCAGCACATGATTCGATGACTGTCGCTGCGATTCCACAGTTTCGTCCTTCGGTTTCAGTTCGGTGATCACTGTCACCGTGTCGGATTGGATGACGAGTCGCTCATCGTCTCCGTCCGTTGCGGGCATTTCCCGCAGAATCCTTGTCGAAAACGAAGAACCCTGCCCAGGAACACTGCTGACCGTGAGGTCGCCACCCATTTTGCGTGCCAGCTCGCGACTGATCACCAGGCCCAGGCCTGTCCCATCCGGATTCAGAGCACCATCGGAAACCTTACTGAACGGCTGAAAGAGTTTCCCGATCTGGTCCTGACTGATGCCGACGCCGGTATCAACGATAGCGATCTGAAAAAAATCACCTTCGGCCTTCACATCAATTGTGATTGTGCCGTCTGTGTTGAACTTACAGGCGTTCCCCACGAGGTTGTCGAGAATCTGTCTGAGTCGGTTTTCGTCGTTGAACAATCTGCCTTCATGACCATTCATCTGCAGCACGAGACGGTTGTTCCGCTGCTCCGCCTTAGATTGATTTGACTCGCGAACGGACGACAGAAGCGTGGTGATGTCAAACGTCGCCGGACTGACGGGCAACCGACCCATGATGATTTTCTGATAGTCCAGAATATCCTTGACAAGTCGCAGCAAATGGCGACTGGAGCCCTGCAGTTTTGCCAGGTCGCTGCGCTGCTCCTCGTCCAGATCTGTGACTTCCAGCAGTTGAGCGTAGCCGTAAATGTGATTCAGCGGAGTACGCAGTTCGTGACTGACTGTCGCCAGAAATGCATCACGCGCTTTTACGGCGGCCTGAAGCTGGTCTCGCGTTTCCGCCAGGCTGGCGGTGCGTTTTCGCACTTTTCCGTCAAGCTCCTCATTCTGCTCCCGGATCTCCGCATCTCGTGCACGGACTTCATTCACCATGATCGCAAATGTGCGACTGAGTGTCCCGATTTCGTCACGTTTTTTTGTCGGTAGCTGCGTGTCGTAGTCTCCGTGGGCGATACTTTCGGAGGCTCTTGTCAGCTGATGAATGGGACGAGTGACGAACCACCACAGGAACAGAAGAAACACCGCGCCGCCCAGAAAGGTGGCAATAAAGAATGTACGGAAGGCAGCGGTGCGAGTGTTCGAAAGATCGGCCGTCAGTTCCTCGTCAGAAAACCCAACCAGCAGTGCGAGATACCGTTGAGGACGCGCCGGGTCGAAGTAAACCCGGTAGAAATGTGCTGCAAAATTTGCGCACAGTGCGGGCTCGTCGTATCGCCGAGAGACACGGCCCTCGTGCGATGGCAGATTTTCGAGAACGTCAACCACGTTCATCAGCTCTCGCTTTTGCGCCGCGCGAATGGAAATGAGGCCCGAACCGGGACGCACCAGGGGCCGCATGCGAATACTGTTACTGTTGCTGCGAAGGGACAGCAGTTGTTCTGACAGTTTCGTGCGAAAATCTGCTGCGACGACAGGATCGGCCGGGTGCGCAAGATCCAGTTTGATGAGGTAAAACTGATGAGCCGGATTGAGCGTCAGCCTGTTGCCGGCCAGAGTGTCGTTGGGAAATCGTTGACCACGATCTTCGAAAGGCAAAACCGAGTCATTGCTTGAGCCCCGTTCTGCCCGCTCAGGTGTCACTGAGAATATCGTTGTTAATTCCCGGTTGAATTGTGCGCAGTTATTTATGTCACGACGAAGAATGTCTTCGAAATCGTCGGCATCGAATGGCGAAGCCTTTTCACTGTTGTTCTTCTTCTGCGTGGGATCCTGAATCTCCTGGAACTTTGGGTCGTAAAGCAACCTGGGCCCGTTCGCCCCTTCCAGCCCGCTGGCTTCTCCGGTGCCGAGGAAAACCAGGTGCCGAGCAGCGTCGGTGAGGTTTCTGACGGCCGTCTCGAGATCGAGATTGATGATGAGGATGCCACGAAACTCAAGGTGGCCGTCCACCAGACGCGTTAACGGCACGGCCGCCCTGACGGTCAGGACGTTGTGCATCGGGGACTCCTTCTTCGGCTCCTGATTGTACTCGATCTCACTCATATAGACGTTCAACGACTTATTCGCGTCACGCATCCCTTCGAACACGAGCGAGTGTTGCTGAAATACTGTCTGTCGCCCTTGTAATATTCGCTCGCGTTTCCCTTCTGCGCCTCGGCGTCAAGCACGGCGGGATCAACGTGCTCCAGCCACCTGGATGTCCCGTTTGTCGCGGGATCAGAACGTTGAAGGCGCACACGCTCGTGACCCGCAGTGTCAATGAGCCGCACCTGCATGTAGTGTTTCCAGTTGGGGACATTCGGCGGCACAGCAGACGGATCGTGCGCTCTGCAGATGTCTTCGAACAGTCTGCCCAGCTTTGAACGCAGTGGCTGATTTGTTGCGACGTCACTGTCTGCCACCTGCTGAACCATGGGGTGCTGCGACAGCGTCAGCACGTCTTCACGAAGTCTGTTGAGTGTGGCCTTCAGTCCGTCTGCGTTCTTACGGGCTTCGTCGGCCAGATCGACGACTTCGTGTTCCTTCAGCTCTTTGATGGCAATTTCATATGTGCGGGAGTAGACGGCGAATGCAATCAGCCCAAGCAGCAGAATGGAACACACGCTGATCGGTACAGCCAGCGGAATCTGATGAGTTGGTGGTGAAATGTCTGCCTGTGCATTCATAGCCGGACTCTGTATCGACGTTCGAAGTGGAGTCTTCAATCGGAAGGAAGGTTGCCGATTCTATCGTCGACATTCACTGCATGAAGCATGTCGCTCTCACGCGCAGCGACTATCACCGTTGTTGCGTTCCGTATTGCCGGTGTCATTGTCTGTCGAACACGCGCGTGGTTGTTGTCTCTTCGTCAGACAATCATATCGTTGACAGCAACGTTAGCCGTGGTTTATTTCGGACATTGCAGGCGGCCGGACATTCCGCTGAAAAACAGATGATTCACGGGCCACTCTACTGCACAAGGCCCTTGGTGAGTTCCATGAACGCGGTTTCCAGGTTCACCTCTTCCTCACGAAACAGCTGCAGAGCAAAACCCGTGTTGATCAATTGTGAGGGAATGTCGCTGTAGTCTTCGATGTCCTGCATCAGAGTGACTTCGATCATCTGACTTTCGGTGACGTTGATCTTCTCGACGGAGTCACACTGCTCCAGCAGTTTCGCTGCATCTTCCGTGCGAGCTTTGACGCGAATGTTCAGTACGATTCGCTGTCGAGCCTGTTTCATGACCTCGGCAACGTTGCCGTCAATGATCAGGTTGCCTTTTTCAATCATGCCCACCCGAGTACAGACGTCGGCCAGTTCAGGAAGAATGTGACTGGACACAATAACCGTCTTCTTCATTTCGCCAAGTCGCTTCAGCAGCGTTCGGATTTCAATTCGGGCCCGTGGGTCCAGACCGCTGGCAGGTTCGTCCAGCAGCAGTACCTGAGGGTCGTGCAGCAGTGTTCGGGCCAGGCCAATTCGCTGAGTCTGTCCGCGGGACAGTTCGTTCACCATGGCGTCTCGTTTGAACGACATGTCCACGAGTTCCAGTTTTTCTTCACAGATTTTGCGTCGTGCTGACGACTTAATTCGGTACGCCGCGCAGAAGAATTCGAGATATTCGATGACGGTCATGTCGTCGTACACGCCGAAGAAGTCCGGCATGAATCCGACCAGACGACGAATCTCTTCCTGGTTAGTGTAGATCGACTGACCGCACACGTAGGCTTCGCCATGATCCGGATTCAACAACGTGGCGATCATGCGCATAGTTGTTGTCTTACCGGAGCCATTAGGGCCGATAAAGCCAAACACATCGCCTGCGCCCAGCTTAAGATTGATGTTGTTGACAGCGATCAGGTTTCCATATCGCTTTGTCAGGTTGCGAGTTTCAATCACGAGTCAATATTCCTCTTACTTTTCGGCCCGTTGCTTTTCCAATTCTTCCTTCGTCTTGGCGAGACCGCTGGACAGTCTTCGGTTAACGGGAAGAAGAAGCCGGACAACTGTCCGGCTGTTCGTGGGCTCAATCGTCCTGTCACCGACAGCAAGAGATGTTGCCGGAGTTTCCGTGAGCCCAATCAGCACGGCATGATTCAGTCGAATGGTGTCGCTCAATTCCATTTGCCTGAGCAGGGACTGAGCGAGTCCGGTGTAGTCGGAACCACCAGCGACATCAAACAGACTGGCCATAGTCAAAATATAATGGGGATCGGTAGACGACTTGTCGTAGGGCGTATTCACCTGTGTCGAACCGCGATTTGAACGCTGAGTACTGCCATCGTCCCGCACAATTCTGGAGCCATTGAGCCACGTTTTCAGATCAAACGCATAAATGTCAGGCGAGTTGGAATCCCAGACATCGCCGGAGGACAGTTGGGTCGTGCTGCCTGCATTGCCACGCGTGCGGTAGACACGATTTCCATAGACAATCACCCAGTCGGAAATCGTGAACGGCAGGTTGTGTGAAAACGTCCCCGTCACCAGCCCAAATCCAGATACGGACAGCTGCGTATCAACCCGACTGTCGGATTGACTGTTCCATTCGGCGAACAGCGATCGTGAACCGTTCGTCAGAAGCGGCACGCCGGTCAGCCGGCCATCGTCAAATCCTTCGTGGGTATAAGCCTGACGTCCGAGGGCAATTCCGCCGGTGCGGTACATTCCTCCGTAAACGTCTTCGGGTCGGCCGGCCCAGATCAAAGGTGTCGATGGTTCTGAAGACGTGTCACTGACCAATGATGGCACGGCCTTCAAATCAGTCCGCATAGTGTGTGGCGACGACACGCTCATCCACGACCTGGCCGTGAGATGGCATTGGCCGTCTTCCGGAATGACGTCAACGACATGCCACTGATTCAACTGCAGTTCCTGGCTATCCGCCGCAAACCCATACACGATGGCTGCACCGCCTATGATCAGCGATGGAAAAGTGATCCATGTGAAATGCGGCCGCTTGAGAATTCGTGTCACCAACAGATAGTCGATGGGGCCAATCAGCAGCAGCCACCCAACTATGATTCCCATGACGCCCCACGTTGACCAGCGGCCGGTATCGGACGTAGCGTCGACAGCGGCCATCAACTGAGTTGCCACGTCTGAGACACCTGACTGCGAGATGCGCCGGTTTCGGGATGTCTTCCCGGAACGCATAGTGATTTTTTCGCCGAGAATAAGAGTCTCATAGAGCTGCGGGAGTGAGGGCCAAACATTCACCGGAACTTGATTGAGGTCCACCGCAATGAATGTCACCACTCCCGTTCCCACACTTTGGCGGCCAACAATCAGACGTTTCAGTGAGTCACTGACCTCCGAAATGGTCTGACCCTGCTGAAGGTCCGCTATGCGCACGCGCTTGCGGTTGCTTTCAAGACGACTTGCTCCCGGTACGTAGCCCTGCAGGCTTGTCAGATCCCTTGCCACAATTGTTGCCTGGCCAACACCGAAGATGGGGCCTAGCCAGGCTCCAAGATCGGATTCGTTGAGTCCAACAACGGAATTTCCGGCGCTGACCAGAAGGTTGCCGCCGACTTTGACCCAGCCCTGAATCGCAGCGGCCTGCTGCGGCGACATCGCGAACTGGTCGGTCAGCAACAGATAGTCAATTGACTCATAGGCGACAGCAACATCGGGAAGCTGCTTCAGCGACGCCACTTGAACGCCCTGCAGCAAGCGCTGAGCTGTCGAATAGAACTCCGCATTTCTCAGAAGTTCCTCGATGCCGGCGACTTCGCCAACCGTCATGAGGGTCGGTATGCCGGCTTTGTTGAGCATCAGTGTGCGTTGGACGGGCTCGTTCGATGATGGTTGTTCAACGTCCTCTGCGTGGACAATAATGGTCGGCGGGAAAATCGCTTCGCCGGAAGCCCCCTTGACATTCAAAGAAACGGTGCCGACGCCCTCAATTCTGCCGCACCGAAAACAGCCCGTGAGAATTGCCGAGCCGTCAACGCCAACGCGAACTTCGTCCACGATCTGAATACATGTGTCGCCGCGCGGGTCAGAGAATGCGGCTTGCAGCTGCACACGTTCGCCTGCCGGCAGATCGCGAGCCTCCGCCGTGATTGGCAGCCATTTCCCAACCTTGCCTACGCCGTCATAACCCAGACGAAGCGACGCCAGTTCAGCTGCAGTACAGCTTCCAGTTGCCATAAAAAGCAATGTCGCCGTCACCGACCACCGAAGATATTGTCGCGCTGAATATGTGGGTGAAGCTGATAAAATCACGAATGACACGTTAGAAGAGGAAGTAAAATTCAGACGGTTGATGCAGGCAGAAAAGCCGCAATCAGCGTTAATCACTGCTGAGGATGCGTTTGCGCACCGTCCCCATCAGGTGGATACGCAGGCGTCGACCGTCGTGGGGGCGCAAAGTCCGGAAATGGTGCGAAGCGGCGAGTGAACCCTGTCTGCCCCTGTTGAGAGATTGCCGTCGGACAATGTGGCGACGCACCGGGTCAGAATCGGCAATCTCCGGTGGATCAGCGTGTGCTTTCCAGGAACGGCAATACCGTGTTCAGAAGCTGCTGTGAGGCTGTCCAGTGGATCCCGTGAGCAACCGCAGGAAACCTGACTCGGGTGATCTCTGCGTTCACGTCGCACACGTGTTGAGCGTCTTCTTCAGTCAACATTCCGCCCGTTGTGTAGTCCGCCTGCAACAGCAGCGATGGACATTTCAGATTGCTGAACACTTCGTCAATGTTGTATCCCAGAAGCCATTGTGATTGCAGGATCGGTGAGATCACGGCGGGGTCGAGTCGTTTCAGGCAGGAAGCGGCGAATCGAAGCTGAGCGTCGTCTCGTGTGCTGCCGACTCGCAGCTCTGTTCCGGAAGCAGGATCGTGAAATTTGACGTCCCCCAACTGTCGCGCGAGTTCACCGACGTCGAGTGTACTGCCGGCAAATCCTGATACGCCTGTAAAGTAACTCAACAGTGGCGTGGAATTGATGCGTGTTCCCATTGTCTGCAGTGGAGGATCTTCCATGACAATCGCGGAAATATCGTGTCCGAGTCTGGCTGCCACACCGGCGACTGTCATCGCTCCCAGCGAATGGCCGTACAGCGCGACCGGTCCCGGGACGTGATCGTGAATCAATTTGCAGATGTCGTCGACATAGTCGGTCACTGCGTATTCGTGCGCCCGGTCGGATTCACCGTGTCCGCGAAAGTCGACCAACATCAATTTATGTCTAAGTGCGAACGCGTGGACGACAGGTAGAAAAGTCTGCCAGCGGCGCGTGACACCGTGCAGCATGACCAACGTCGGTTCTTCACCTTCTGTTTCTACGACGTTTAGCGAAAGATCGCCAACCCGTTTCTTTGAATAGAAAAACTTCACGCTGTCGACCTGTCTGTTAAGTGTTGGCGAAGTGACTGCTGAGCTGAATTGGGTTGTAACGTGACGTTGCTGAGTGGTCCAGACTCGGGGGGATGACCAACCGTGAAATTAATCGCACTGTGCGGCGCGCTTGTTCGCACGCTTCTGCTTGTTATGCATGTGAGAGTACACAGTACCAATCAGGAAGATCGGAACGTCGCAAACACTGATGATGTTGATGTCGTGTTTTCAGGAACCGAGCGTCCTGGCGTGGGTCTGGTCGGTCTTAAACCTTGTTCTGTCGCTGGCTGTCTATACTCGACAGTTCATCCACCGCGACTATGCCGGCATGACTCGCATGAGAACTGCCGGTGGACGTGCTGATTCACCGATACAACGTCCGGCAGATTCTCAGCGGCAACCCGGCACCCGTTGTGCAAATCACCGGA
>JAPYTO010000037.1:0-23552 GCA_029941865.1 Fuerstiella sp.
TGATCTCCATCGTCATCTGCATCATCAACGCCGGAGACTGTCACCACCTGCACGCTGTTCCAATTTGTCGGAGTAAACGTCAGCGTAGCGGGAGCCACCGTCGCTTCGCCGGTGTCGTTGCTGCCGATGTTAATCACAACATTCGTCAAAGGCTCAGCCTCAAGGACCACAGTGAACGAATCTGTTGTCCCTGACTCCGAAACTGAGGCTGTGGATTTGCTGAGTGTGAAGGCGGCGATATCGTTGCTGGAAACTGCAATGTCGATACTCAACATCGCACCCGCTCTCAGGCCGGCCGTTGGATTGGAGATCGCAGCGGTTGCCGTTTCCAACGATTCCACGACCACGTCGTCCGTGACCGTGAATGTTGCCGTGCCCTGAGTCTCACCGTCGGCGATGGTGATGGTCGTGGTGGACAATTCATAGTCACCGCCTGTGATACCCGTTCCCGCAACGGACACATTCACGGTCTGATTTCCGGAAACCGCTGCAGAGGCAGTCGCGGTGAGAGTAATCACGGTCTGGTCAGACTCGCTGCCGACATGGACGTCAGCACTAAGATTAACAGTGGGAACGGCAACAACCGCGGTGGTGGTTTCGAAGTCAACTTTAACATTGCTGCTGCCGACAACGACGTTGGATACCGCGTATCGTGCCGCCAGGCCACCATCGCTGGCGATCACGTAGTAAGTTCCGGCCGGGACGCTGATCGAGTACCCGCCAGCGGTGCCGATTGTCTCAGTATAGGACTGGCCGGTCGCCACGTTTGTGGCCGTAATCGTGCCGCCACTACCGGCCTGTTCGCCGATCGTGAAGAAGTTGTCGTCGGCAGCGGAACCGTTGTTGGCATCCGTAAACACAACGCCGACAATAAATAATGGGCCGTTGCGCTGAGTGCCAAATACCTCCGTCGACATGCCGACGCTGAGGACAGTTCCCGCTCCGTTACCAAAGATATTGTTAACATCTGTGAATGAACCGAAATTGACTCCCACACCAACTTCAAAATACACGTCGTCCAACAACGCCTGACGGTGACCGGAGCTGTGGAACAGGACGTCATGCATCTGATTCGTGACCAGCGCACGGTCGAGCGTCAAATACGGCTGGATTGCCAGATTCTCGCCGGTATTGGTCCACACGTAACCGGAGTTGGTGACTCGCTCAGCAGGCGCTGTGCTGCCTGGTGCGGGACTTTCATGGGCAAAAAATCCTCGTGCCAGCATGTCATTAGTGTGACCATCCGCCACCGTGCCAAGTACGTTATTTCCGGCCATCGGTGGTTTCGGATCGGTGGAAATCGTTCCCGGTGTCAGCCCCTCATTAAGAGCAATGCCCTGCCTTGCCGCCTCAGCCGTTGGGTCAGCCCGACTACGGTTGACGAGCTCCAGCAGCAGCTGCTCTTCAGGCGTAAAGGTGCTGGCCGCCAGCAGGCATCGGTCTTCGAGAATTTCGATGACCGATGGACCTGGCATGCTGCGGCGTCGATGTCGATGTCGAACGGGCATTGTTTGAGAGAATAGATTCCGAATCGTTTTGCAGCATGTCATCAAGAGCATAATCAACGTTCAATTTCGTATGCAGATTGGCACGGACAAAGGACGTGAAACGTGGGGTCTGAGTCAAATGAAGTGTGTCACTGGCGCTGCCAGTGCGATTGCTTTCGAGAGGCTGCCGGAATGTCGATTGAACACCGAATGAAGGGTTTTTATTTCACATCTGTATAATCTCGGATTTTTGATGCTATTGCGGCGGAGAATTGCTGTCGATCAATTTTTGCCAACGTCACGTGCGAAGTCTCTTCGGAGGAAGTGGCATACATTGGGATCAGGTCCCCCAGCCGGTCAAAGAACATCGATCCAGTCACGGAAGTTGTTCCAGGCAACCACAGCCGGATCAATCGTTTCAGCAGGTGCATTCTGCTGATGTTTCGCCGCGACACGTGCCGCGATCACATCCGGAAACAACTCCTCGACCGGGTGGCCCGCGAGTGAATTCCGGAAGAGAAACGATTGGTGCGTACTCGCCCGTCTGCCGATTGATCGTCCTCAGAGAAAATGATGCGTGTTCACTTTTCGTTGGAACACCAGTATCGCATCTCGATCGTTTTGGTAACGGACGACAAACCACGTGTGCCGACCTCACGTCAGTATCTCACTGACGACCCGAGCTTCGAAGACACCGGTCAGCTTTTCTTCCAGTCCGTTTCGATACCAGGAAAGTCTTTCATTGTCGAGGCCCAGCAGGTGCAGCATTGTGGCGTGCCAATCGGCGATACTGACTTTGTCGTCAGCGGCCGCGAATCCTACCTCGTCTGTTGTTCCGTAGCTCAGACCGCCTTTGACGCCTCCGCCAGCCATCCAGCCGACCATCGCATTTTTGTTATGGTCGCGACCATCTTCACCCTGAGCAATCGGCAATCGACCGAACTCGCCGCCCCAGACGACGAGCGTGTTTTCCAGCAACCCGCGGCTCTTAAGATCCTTCAGCAATGCGGCAATCGGTTGATCCGTGCGGGCACAACACTGCCGCAGTGCTTTCTGCAATCCGGAGTGATTGTCCCACGGCTGATGTTCAAGAAACAGTTGCACAAATCGCACGCCTCGTTCAACAAGGCGGCGAGCAATCAGGCAGCGGCGACCGTATGAGTCGGTCGGCTCAGTGCCCAATCCGTATTCCTGCTGCGTCGCTGCCGTCTCCTGATTCAGATCCACGGCATCGGACGCCGCCAGCTGCATTCGAGCAGCCAGTTCATAGCTGGCGATCCGTGCACCAAGCTCCCGTCGCAATGGTCGCTTCTGCTGATGCAGTTGATCCAGCCGAGCGATCAGGTTTCGCTCCAGACGAGTGACTCCCGTCGGTTCCTTGAATTCCGGCTTCAGATCAAGCACGGGCGAACCCTGCGAGCGAAAACGCGTCCCCTGATACACGGGTGGCAGATATCCGGACTGCCAGTTCTGTTTTCTGTTGACCGGCATGCCGCGGGGATCATCCAGCACGACGTACGCCGGCAGACTTTGATTGACCGTTCCCAGACCATAGGAGACCCACCCGCCAAGACTGGGAAGTCCCGGCAGCGTATTGCCGGAATGGTATTGAAACAGGGCCGGCTCGTGTGTCAGGTTAGTCGTGTGCAGCGATCGAACCAAGGCGATGTCGTCGACGCAGGTCGACAGGTGCGGCATCACTTCCGATACCCACGTGCCGGACTGCCCCTGCCGTGCGAACCGGAACGGAGACCGCATCAATGCGCCGGCGGCAGCGGGATTCTCCACCTCACCGGCAATTTTTTCGAAGTAAGACTTTCCGTGGTTTCTGTCGAGTTCCGGTTTGGGATCGAACAGGTCCATCTGGCTGGGCCCGCCATTCATGAACAGATGAATGACGGACCGCGCCCGTGGTTCAAAGTGAGGCAACTGCGGCTTAAGATCGTACACGCCGCGCGGCCGGTTCTGTGACGGCGCCGTCTCTGCAGAAGCGTCAATATCCTGACAAAGAAGTGAACCCAGCGCAGCGCCGTAGATGCCGCCGCTCAGGTGGTCAAGAAAGCTTCGCCGATGGATGGGTGTTGCGGTCATGGAGGAGCGATGTTTCAAGACTCGTTGGGCGGCAGGCCGCAGGTGACGGCTGCATTGATCATCCGCATGCCACCACCTTCCGGTCGTTGTCCCGGCAGCGGATGAACGTTTTCCGGCAGAAAGAGGTCGGTCAGGTTTGTGTCAGTCAATGTACAAGAAATCGGCGGAATTCATGATTGCGTGGCAGACATTTTCCAGAGCCCTTTGTGCAGCTTCGTCTGAGTCAGACGCGCCACGACGAATCACCAGTCTGGGAACGTTGTTGTTCTTGGTGCCGTCGTCCCAGTCGCGGCCGTAGGACTTGCCATCCTCATCCGCGATCAGGACGAGCGTTATTTTTCCGTTCTGTCTGGCGTGATTCAGCAGCTTCAGGTCCGCTGCTGTGGCGGCAGCACTGGTCGCATATCGTCCCACCGTGCCTTCTCCGGAGCCGGCTTCGATTCTGCCAAACGTCTGGAAAGGCTGTCGCTGCGAGGACCTGGTGTTCTGATAGGTGTTCCATGTGGCCTGATCGATGCCACGCGGAATCAGGCTGGCTGATTGTTTAATGGCGTCTGTGTTCAGGATGCCCAGTTCCAGATGAGCTGCTTTCCATGGTATCTCACTCAGGCTGCTGACATCGAATTCCACCAGTCCCGTGCGCAGTTCACGAGTCCGCGACCAGACCGAGATCAAATCTTCTTCGTAAACTTTGTCAGGCTCCGAATGGCGGACCCACAAATGCGTTGTCGCCGGAATTTCTGATTCGACGCCCTGCTGTATCCACTGCTGTGTCAGTTCGTGGTGCGACCGCAGCATGATCTGCTGCTCGTCCGTTGTCGGAGGCCGACCGCAGGCCACCAGATAAGTCTGTCTGATTTGCGCCTCCGGTTGCCTGCCTGCGTCGTTCCTGATGCGGTCGGCAAAGAAACGACTGAGTTCGTGAATGCGTCGATTATTGAGTAGGTGCAGCGCCTGTGGAGCGACGATGGAATCGCTGCGTTCGATGCAGTTAGGATTCAGTTGCGGCAGGTCAAAATTGTCCAGAATGGTCAGGCGTGTGGTTCGTCGCTGCAGGACATAAATCGTGCGTCGCCACATGTTGTCTTTTCCAACCGCGACCACAAGCCCGTCGTCGCGCGCGTGAACATCGTCAGCAGGTCCGTGTGGCGTGAGATCAAGTCGGCCCGCGATACTCAGCAGGCAGTCCCGCAGGACCTCGCCCTCCATGCGCCGCAATGGCATGCGTGACAGCAGTTTGTTTTCAGGGTCCTTCGCGGTGTGTTCATTGGTTATTTCAGACGACTGACGATACGTGCCGGACATCATCAGCAGTCGATGCATCGCCTTGATCGACCAGTTCCGCCGCACAAACTCGACCGCCAGCCAATCCAGCAGTTCCGGGTGAGTGGGCCTGGCCCCGGCTGCGCCGAAGTTGTCCAGCGTCGAGACGATTCCTGTTCCGAAGTGGTGTTTCCAGATGCGGTTGACCATCACTCGTGCGGTCAGTGGATGATCCGGCCTTGTCAGCCACCGCGCCAGTGCCAGTCGCCGTCCCGTCGTCTTTGCAAACGGGGGCACGACACTAAACGGAGTTCTGCCATCGGTCAGCACTGATGGAACTCCGGGGCCGACAGGACGACCTGGCGTCAGGTAGTTGCCCCGTTTCAGGACGTAGGTGGGTGATGGTTCGCCTCGATCCCACAGAGCCCGAATGCGCGGTTGTGGTGTTCGCTGTGCGTTGAGGGCTTTGATCGCTGCTGCGGCCCGTGCTGCGGCTTCCGCGAATTCGGGCTCCAGCTCCTTCAAGGCCTCCGCATCCGGTTTCACGTCAGCATGTTTCTGCGCGAGCGCGTTTTTCTTGTTTGTGAGGCTGGCCTGCACAGCTTCGACGTCCGCCGTCAGCTTGTCTTCGTGCGATTGCCAGTCACTCCGCTCGTCATCAGAAACGTGCATTATGTATCTTTGCTTCGTCGGTTCCAGCCAGTCGTTTTCGTCCAGCGCGCCCTTAAATACGGCTGCCAGACGGTAGTAATCTCGCTGCGGAATCGGATCGAACTTATGCGAGTGGCAGCGTGCGCAGCGCACGGTCAGACCCATCACGGACGATGTCAGCACTTCCAGTTCGTCGTCGATGATCTCCAGTCGATCGGGCACGAAAGCGGTGATCCCGGCATACGTGCCGTCCGGTGCCATTCGCAGAAAACCGGTGGCGACAAGGTTGTCGTAAATCTCCGCCGTGATTTCTTCGGCGCTGCGGTAATCAATCAGTTCGTCGCCGGCGATCTGTTCCACAAGAAATTGGTCGTAGGGTTTGTCGTCGTTGAGCGAACGGATGACGTAGTCTCGATAGCGATACGCCTCGGGACGAATTCGGTCGGCATGCTGGCCACCTTCGGAATCGGAATAGCCGGCAAGGTCCAGCCAGTAGCGGCCCCACCGTTCTCCATATCGAGGTGAGTCCAGCAGCCTGTCAATTAGACGTTCGAACGCATGAGGCGACGTGTCGGCAAGAAAGTCGTTGATCTGAGCGGGCGATGGCGGCAGCCCCGTGAGATCGAATGTGGCTCGACGAATCAGCGTTCTGTTATCCGCTTCGGGTGAAAAACTTATTCCCGCCTGGCGAAGCTTCTGCAGCACGAATGCGTCCACGGGACTGCGAATGCGTTCAGCTGTTGCGATGACGGGCGGAGGTGTTGACAGCGGGGGCTGAAAGGACCAGAACTGTCGTTCCTCGTCGCTGACAAGCGGATCCGGATTTGTGTCGGCCACGTCTGGTGCGGTCTTCTGCTGGAGAGCACCTTCCGCGATCCATTGTGACAGCAGTTCGACTTCTGTGTCCGTCATCGGTTTCACACTGACAGCGGCCAGCTTGTCACGCGGCGGCATTTCGTCAGCATGAATGCGTTTCAGAATCAGACTGTCGCTCGGTTTACCGGCCACCATCGCGGGCCCCGACTTTCCGCCCTTGAGAATGGAGGCTGTGGTGCGAATGTCGAGTCCGGCTTGTTGTGTCTGCCGGCCGTGGCAGGCGGCACAACGGAGCTGAAGAATCGGTAGAATGACGTGCTGACTGACGCGGTCTGCGCTGATGGCATCTGAGTCCTGGAATTTCGCTCCCGAGATGATCCATTGGCGAATGGTATCGACTTCCGCTGCCGACAATGGTTCTCGTCCTTCCGGGGGCATGTGCCGTTCGTGGACAACTTCATAAAGCAGACTTTCCTGAGGCGTTTGTTTCGAAATGATCGAGCCCGATTCACTTCCCCTGAGTATCGACTGCCCCGTCCGCAGGTCGAGTTCTGCCTTCTGTTTTTCGCCATGGCACGTGAAACAGTGAGTGGCAAAAATGGAACGAACGTGTGCTTCGAAGACAGGCGCATCCGCTTGCTCGTCTGCACACAGTGCATCGGCGCAAATGGTCACCGCCGCCGTCATGAGCATGAGACGAACTTGACTTCGGTAGCGGATCGGAATCAACCGGTTCATTCCTGTTCGTCGCATTGTTGTGTGGATGACAGTTCAGGCATGTGTTGATGCGCCAGTTGCCGGGCTGACCATTATTAACTCTTCTTAAGGTCGCCTTAGGGTAGCATCTCGGCGTCAGCAATTCGAATCGAATCCTGTAACGCGGGGCTCTCGCGTGCATCTGCCGGTTGGGGGGCGCCCTGTTGCCGCCTGGACTGACGGATTCTGCGGGAATGTCGTTATTACTTTACTCTCCCGCGGGAGAGTCGGGCTCTCAGGCCCGGAGAGGGGCGATCAGCCTTAACCATACACTCGCACCTCGACTTTCAATCGCCTTTGCCCGCTGGTTCCTCGCGACCCTTTCGTAAAGACGGTAGGTTAAATGTGTGCAGACTACGATCGGAGTGTCTTCTGTCACACGCACTGCCACGGCCATTCGCAAATCACTGTCGGACGGGGTATCGTGTCTGCGTTTTCGAATGTTCATCAGTCTTGTCCCTGATTCATCAACGTGGAGAAAGTTCTTGCGATTTCGATACTCCCGCATTGCCTGCCAGGCCGGTTTGATCTGCTGTGTTGCCTGCTCATTCGTCCAGGCGGATGACAAACCGAACAACGTTGGCTGGCGACAGCACACGATCAACAATCAATCTCCGTTTGAAGCCGCAGGCGCAGCGGACTTTAATAGTGACGGGTTGCTGGATGTCTTCAGCGGCGACTCGTGGTATGAAGCGCCTCACTGGAAAAGACACAAGGTGCGCGAAGTACTGCCTGGCACTAATCCGCACTACTACGAGGACTTCGCCGATTTGCCGCTGGACGTCAATCGTGATGGTCACGTCGACATCGTCACGTGTGCATACTTCAGCCGACGTATTGCGTGGATCGAACATCCCGGTGATCCGACGAAGCCGTGGATTGAACATACCATCGACCTGCCAGGTTCTATGGAGACGGGGCAGTTGGTCGATTTGAACGGAGACGGCAACCCCGATTTTCTGCCGAATATCGGTGGTGTCGTGGCGTGGTATGAAATCACGGCGACAGACCCGGAAGTCATATGGACGAAGCATGACCTCGGCAACGAGGGAGCAGGACACGGTGTTGGTTATGGCGACGTCAACCGTGACGGCAGGACTGATATTATCACGCCGAAGGGCTGGTACGAGCAGCCGACCGAAGCCAGTTCGGACGCCTGGCCGTTCCATGCGGAGTTCCAGCTGGGTGCCGCGAGCATCCTGATCATCGGTCACGATTTTGACGGAGACGGCGACACCGATGTGCTGTGGGGAATGGGCCATGACTATGGACTGCTGTGGCTCAAGCAGGCGACTGACGCCGATGGCAAACGCACCTGGACGCGCGAGGAAATTGATATGACGTTTTCACAGGTTCACACTCTGCAGCTCGCCGATCTTGACGGTGACTCAACAATGGAAGTCGTCACCGGAAAACGAGTCTACGCCCACGAAACAGAGCCTGGGGCCACGGAGCCACCGTGCGTCTACAGTTTCAGATATGATCGCGGACAGGCGCGCTGGATCCGGCAGGTTATCTTTGAAGGTCAGCCGGCGAAGTTTGCGCCGAAAGCTGCCAAAGATCGTTGGGCACTAAAGGATTTCGCACAAGGCAGTGCTGGCACAGGGCTGCAGATGGATGTTCGCGACATGGATGGCGATGGCGACATCGACGTGATTTGTCCCGGCAAATCCGGTTTGTACTGGTTCGAGAACATGCGGATATCGAAGGCGGATTGAGAATCATCGCAATAATGCCGTACAGCAACACAGGATCGATGAGCGGGATTCTCAAATAGTCCGTCGGTTCGATAACGCTGTGTCAAAACGTGTTGGTGCGACTTTGTCTGAAGGAACCTGCTGTCGTGTCGACTTTACTACTGACGATATCCGGCGGAGATCCGCCACAGAAACGGCACATGGATCTGAAGGAAGGTGTCGTCACTCGGATTGGACGCGCTGCCCCTGACGGAATCCCCTGGGACCTGGCTATCTCGCGACAGCATGCGGAACTGCGTTGGGACGGCGAACAACTGCGGGCGACCTGTCTGGCAGCTGCCCGGAATCCCATGATCTATCGAGGCGAAGCCGTCCGGGAAGTTATTCTTCGTCCGGGAGAAGTCTTCAGCATCGGGGAGACCCGTTTTGAGTTTACGGCAACGTCTGACGAGCCGCCTTCGGGAAGCGACACCGTTCAGATGTTCGTCCCGAAAAGCCGCGGGCCGGTGCTGGGAGAGCACACCTACTCTGAACACGATCTGCGGCAGGTTGCTTTCCGCGACAAAGAAAAGCAATTGGAACTGTTGTCCCGGCTGCCCGGCATGATTTCTGAATCCCAGTCAGACGCGGAACTGGGGCAGATGTTGTGTGGACTGCTGATGCTGGCAGTTCCCCAGGCGGAAGCCGTTGCTGTGGCACACTTCGACATGGCAGCACTGCCGGCAGACGAAACTTCGATTGACAGTTTTCCAAAACCGTTGACGCAGCGAGTTCGAACTCGGGACGATTTTGATGGCAGATTCAGACCCAGCCGCCGCATCATTCTGAAAACACTTCGTGAACAGACCAGCGTGCTGCACATCTGGCCGCCCGATGCAGACAAGGCCGCGTTTACGACCACTGACGGTTTGGGGTGGGCGGTTTGTGTGCCCATTCGAGGTGATTCCTGTCGGGGCTGGTGCATGTATGTTTCGGGCAAAGGGGCCAGAGATGGCGGCTTACTGTTGTCCGAAGCCGATCTGGCCTCCGACCTTCGGTTTACGGAGTTGGTCGCGCAGTTCATCGGTTCTGTGCGGCAGGTCCGGACACTGCAGGAACAAAAGACCAGGCTCAGCTCGTTCTTCTCGCCGAAAGTCATAGACAGCCTGACGGCTCATGACGCCGCCGCCGCACTCTCTCCGGCGGAAAGAAAAATCACCGTGCTGTTCTGTGACATTCGAGGGTTCTCCCAAAAGGCAGAGCAGCTGCAGCATGATCTTCTGCCACTGCTGCGGAGTGTCAAGGCGGCGCTGGGGGTTATGGTCGCAGCAATTCTGCAACGCGACGGAGCCATTGCCGACCTGCAGGGCGATGCGGCGCTGGGATTCTGGGGCTGGCCGGTCGCACTGGAATACGGGCCTGTACCTGCGTGCCGCGCTGCGCTCGAGATCTGTGACCAGTTTCGCAAAGCGGCAGAACGGGAAGACAGTCTGCTGCAGGGATTCTCAGTAGGAATCGGAATCGCCCACGGACGAGCCGTGGCCGGTCAGATTGGAACCGACCAGCAGTCCAAAATTGGAGTCTTTGGCCCCGTTGTGAATCAGGGCGCTCGGCTGGAAAGTATGACGAAGCAGTTTGATGTGTCGATCTGTATTGACGGGCCAACAGCGGAATTCGTTGACCGTTATGTCTCATCTTCGGAAGGACGGCTGAGGCCACTGGCGCGTGTCCGTCCGCAAGGCATGGCAACACCGATTGACGTCTTTAATCTTCTTCCTGCAGAAAACGATTCCTGCGAAGTCAGTCAGGAGATGATTGCGGATCATGAAGCGATCCTTGAGGCTGTCACCGCGGGAGAATGGGATGACGCCGCCGGGTTGCTGGCACATCTGCCGGACGAAGACGGCCCCAGGCAGTTTCTCATTCGGCAGATGGCGCTATTCGGCAATACGCCACCGTCCGACTGGGACGGCGTCTTTTCCCTGGCCGGTAAGTAGCTGCCTGGTGTTTCGTTAAGTCTCAATTTGGGGTCGCCGAAGTCGCCAGACTTCGGACGACATAGAGAAAAACTTCCAAACTCTGGCGAGTTCGGCTACGGAACAACCCCAGTTCTTAGACTTGACTACGCACTACTGCCCTTCGTCGGTTGCGATACAGTACAAAAAACGGTCTGAACGCAGCAACAGGTGGCCGTCGCTGACGGCCGGACTGGCGCTGAAATCACTGTCGTCCGTCAGTTGGTTGTGGGCGATCTGCTTGAATTCCGGAGTCGCCTCAAGGACATACGTTCCGTCGAATCGACTGACCGCGTACAGGTGTTTTCCGACCAGAACGAGTGAGGCGTAAAACTGTGCATTGAGACGTTTGCGAGACGCTTCGTCGCCCGTCTGGATATCGATGCAATTCGCGATTCCCTTATCGTTGACCCAGTACAGATGTCCATTGTGAAGTACGGGTGAGGGCACGTAGGAACCGCCACTTTTGGACCAGAGCACATGCGATTCGGTCACGTTGTTGCGTCCGCCGAGTCGGATGGCCGCGCGTCCTCCGCCGCGTCCGCCGATAACATAGGCGACCCCATTGTCCGCGACCAGGCTGGGGCAGGCGTTGGTGTCGATGCGGGCTTCCGCGTACCACTTCAATTTTCCGTTGTCGGGATTCATGCTCCAGACTTCGTTCGTGACGGGAAGCAGCATCTCATCAATGCCCTGCTGGTTGGTGACGATGACCGGCGTGGCGTAGCTTCTTGAGAACGAGTCGGCTTCGGTTTTCCAGACTTCGTCCCCGGTCAGCGTGTTCAAGGCTCGCAGGGATTCGCTTTCGGACCCGGCCATCACAATCACATGGTCTTTGTAGAGAATCGGACTGGCCGCCGAGCCAAACATTGAGGCACTCTGAGTACCAACGTCCTGCTGCCAGAGCTGCTGACCGCTCATATCAAACGCCAGGACACCTGAATTGCCAAACAGGACGTAGACTCGTTCGCCGTCACTGACAGGGGTGTGTGATGCGTAGCCGGGGCGACCGGCGAATCCTGGAACCGCTCGTTCTCGGACCACGGATGGAATGGTTTTCGCCCATTTGATCTGACCGGTGTTGCGGTCAACGCACAGCAGATGCCGTTTCAGACTGCTCAGGTCGCCTTCGGCATCGGAATAGCACGTTACGAAGACTCGATCTTTGACCACGATGGGGCTGGAATATCCCTTCCCCGGCAATTCAAGTCGCCACTTCAGATTGCGAGTGTCATCCCACTGTGTGGGGATATCAGTGTCATCGCTGATGCCGCGAGAACCGGGCCCCCGAAATCCTGCCCAGTCGGAGGCAACGGCTGGTACAGCCATACCAACACTCAGGAAAACCAGTAGAAGAGAACGAATCCGGCCACTGCACTGGCATGTTGTGATCATGGGACTGATTCCTGCTGTTTGTGAGTCATCATCATGAGGAACGTGCGGCAAAAACCTTCAGCTCCCTGGTATCGGCTGGCTGTCACTGTTTTCACCTGCGGAACGACCGGGGCAGCACTCTGAGACACCAAGCATACAGGTTGCCGTTGCGGTGTCGAACGGTCGCCGTTTGAATGCATGATTAGCAATTTCCCCCATGTCACGCTGGTCCCGGAAGAGACGTGCTGGCAACGTTTTTACGCCTGAACGGCAATGTTCGATCAGCGAAGCGGGCGAGCACGGCCGTCGTGGTGCTGGCCTGACCTGGACAACGTGTGAAGCTACGGCTTCCCTGTGAAAGGATGAGTGTGCGGTGTCGAAGTCGAAGAATCTGTTCATAAGGGGCGGGCCACGAGCAGTTAGGATCATTGTTACAGACTCCCCAGCCGTTAAGACCCGTCCTCCGATTGTTAAGATTGTGCCGATCAGGCTCTCAATCCTGATCTGATTGTGAGGGTGTTGACGATTCAGCTGAACGAGTGGATTCGTTTTCTCTGCCAGACTCAGCACAAACGTGAGACGCGGAATTCAAGGAAGAATCGGTGGCGGTACACAAGCTGTTTTCGTTTGGGTTATGCACATTTCTTGCAGCATTGGGTGGCCACGTCGTCGCCGAGGACATGACGTTTGATCAGTTGTTGCAGCGTTTGGAGAAGACAGAGCAGCGACTGATCGATCTGGAACAGCAGAAGTTGCCTGTGTTCCGCACTGCCTCGACCAGCTACTTAAATGCCCCGCCCGTGCCTTTGCCTCCTGTCGTGGAAACCGACAACGGAGCCGGGAACGACGTTGAGCCTGGTTTTGAGGAACGTCTGCAGGCGCTGGAAAAGGGCTGGGCGGAACTCGACGACGCCTGGTCTGCCTTCGACACGGCCCGAAAGAAGACGAAGGCCGATGCAGCGAAGAAGCCCACTTTCAAAATGAACGGGCGGATTCACGCGGACTTCTGGGATTTCCTCAATGACGATGGTGGGATCGGATTTTTGGAGCACCCCGTCGGATCGTTGCCAGCGGCAAGAGTAGGAGCTGACCCGGACGACCGATTCGCTTTCCGCCGCATTCGTCTTGAGATGAAAGGCGACATTAAGGAGACGATGCTGTGGCGCACACAGCTCGACTTCAACAAGCCTGCCATCGCCGAAATGAAGGACGTCTACATCGGGTTTAAGAATCTGCCGAATAATCAGCAGTTGCTGGTCGGAAATCAGAAACGGCCTCTTGGTCTCGATCACCTGAACAGCAGTCGGTACAACGTATTTCTGGAACGACCATTTGTCGTAGAGACATTCAATCCGGATGCGCGGCGACCAGGGATCGCCATGTACGGCTATACAAACGATCAGAAATACCACTGGCGCTACGGTGCGTATTACCTGGAGAACATCAAGTTGACCGGCGCATATCTTGGCGACCAGCGTCAGATGAGTGCCAACTTCAGGCTGTCAAGCAGCCCGTGGTATGACGATTCTTCGGGAGGACGCGGCTACTTCCATTGGGCCGTCGCGGGAATGTTCGCTAAGCCGGACGGAGACGACCTCCCGAATGACGGGCACAGTAACGAAGGCAGATTTCGCACACGACCCGAAGCCCGCAGCACCAATACGTGGTTGAATACAGGACGAATTGCCGGAGCCGACTGGTATGAAACGTTGGCCGTGGAGAGCATTTTTAACGTCGGCCAGATGCAGTTCGTCGGCGAGTATATGCACAATTTCATGCAGCGTGACGGGTTTGCGGACACTCAGTTTAATGGCGGTTACATCTACGTCAGCTACATGTTGACCGGAGAACATATTCCCTACGATCGAAAGAGTGGTACCATCGGACGTTTGATGCCGTTCGAAGACTTCTTTCTGGTGGAACGATGTGGCGGAGGCCACGGTCATGGCTGGGGAGCGTTCGGTGTCGCCGCACGTTACTCATTCCTGGACATCAGCGACAAAGACGTTCTGGGAGGAGTCGGGGAATCGGCAACGTTCGCATTCAACTGGTACTGGACAGCATATTCCAAGTTGCAGTTCAATCTGATCTATGGCAACATCGATCGTCGAGATCCCGCCATCGGAACCACGGGCGGCAGCTATCTGATCGCCGGGACGCGATTTGCGATCGAGTTTTAGCAGGGCTTCGAGGCTGAGAATCGCGGGCCCCCATTCCCTGACAGCGTCGGGCTCCGCCGGTCGCTGTCATTATCAGTATCACGAGGCTTGCGGCGTGTCCCTGCAGGGGCCCCCGTGGTAGAATCCAACGGCTGTTTCCGCTGAATACAGATAGGGAAACATCCAACAAGGATCAACCATGACCGAAGAGAACGAAGCGTCCGACGACCTTATCGCGCTGCTGTCGCATTATTCCGGATCATGGTCCGATTTGTTGAGCGGTTTAGACGCCGCCAACACTGAGTCGATCATGGGAGCGATCACGTCCGATAGTGATTCGGCTTAGCGGCAGGCGCTTTCAAGAGTCGATGTGGAACTCCGCCACCAACAGTCAAATGTCTCAAGCCAAACCGCTGTTGGCATTACCCCCGATGGGTCAACAAGGCCGATTCCGGAGATCGCGAAGTCGCCGGATTCCGCAAATTATGATGCGACATTCATCGGCGATACCAACGTTGACCCGTACGAAGAGACCTACCTTGGTAGTGCGGATAAAGGGGGGCTTTCCGGCAGGCACACAACATGGCCGTCTCAGAAGGCTCCGGACGGCCGTGAAATTCCGACAGCAGTCGGCAATTATGATATTCACAGCGTACTTGGGCGCGGTGGAATGGGAATCGTGTATCGCGCTAGACAGTGAGGACTGAATCGCGATGTGGCGCTGAAGATGATTCTGTCCGGACCGCATGCCGACAGCGAACTGCTGGGGCGGTTTCGTGCGGAGGCAGAGGCAGTCGCTCAACTGCAGCATCCCAACATCGTGCAGATCTACGACATCGGTGAGGAAAACGGACTGCCATATTTTTCGCTTGAGTTTGTGGATGGTCAGACGCTGGATGAATTTCGCGATGGTCAACCCATCAACGAGCGGAAGGCGGCGGAGTTGCTTGAGTCAATTTCCCGGGCGATGCACTTCGCGCACGACGCCGGCATTGTTCACCGCGATCTGAAACCCGCTAACGTTCTGCTGACAAAAGACGGTGAACCCAAGGTCACTGACTTTGGACTGGTCAAACGTATCGAAGGCGACCAGATCGACAGTCAGACGCAGTCCGGCGCCATCATGGGAACGCCGCACTACATGGCTCCGGAACAGGCCTCAGGTAAGACAGATATCGGGCGCGGAACAGACGTGTGGGCTTTGGGAGCAGTGCTCTACGCATTGCTCACGGGCCGTGCGCCGTTTGTGGGGGCCAATACCATGGATACTCTGATTCAACTGAAAGAGAACGATCCGGTTGTGCCGAGTGAACTGGTTGCCAATGTGTCAGTCGATCTGGAGACCATTTGCCTGAAGTGTCTGCAGAAGGAAACGGAACGACGTTACCTGACAGCGCAGGAACTGGCCGATGACATTCGACGTTATCTGGACGGCATTCCGATTCTGGCTCGTCCGGTCGGAAGAATCGAACGAACGTGGCGGTGGTGTCGGCGCAAACCTCTGGTTGCCGGACTGACGGCCGCGGTCGCCGTCGCGACGATTGCCGGCACAACATTTTCCATTGTGTTTGGGATTCTTGCGAACGACGCTGCTGCAGCAGCAGCGATCGCTCAACAGGACGCGGAGGACAAACGCGTATACGCCGAACAGAAAGAACAGGAAGCGGAAGACAATGCGGAGCTCGCGGAACGCAACGCAGACGAGGCACTACAGCAACGCACCGTCGCACTGGCGGCTTTCAACACGGCTGTTGAGTGGGCAGGCACGGACCTCAGGAATGTCCCTGGCGCTGAAGAATTCAAGAAGCGTCTGTTCAACGCAGCCGTGCAGGGACTCGATCGGCTCTCCGCACTGGTTGGAGACGACCGTCGTGACGTGGCGCTTGCCCGCGGATACGCGAAGGCGGGTGAAGGGTTTCTTGACGTTGGCCAACGTGACATCGTTGGTGCCGGCATCCAATTCGGTCACGGCGATGGTGCTGCCTGCGATGGTCACCGGGTCGGTAAATGTCGAGCTGTCGACATCCACTGCCCCAAGCCCCGCTGTCATATCGCCGATGGTAATCGAGCTGAAACCGTCCGCCAATTTGTCCAGTTTCGAACTGTCCAGATTGAGCGTACCGGAGCCGCCGCCAATTCCAATCGTGGTCGAGGCCGTCAGGGGCTTGATCGTCAGCGTACCGCCGCCCTGGATTACCTCGGTTGTGCCGGGCAGGCTCAACCCATTTGCTGTGATTGTGATGGCGCCGGTAGCGGTTCCCAATGTTGATCCCAGCGTGGCATCCTGCAGCTTGATTTGCGCGCCGATTCCCGTCAGCGATACATCACCACCCTCGGAAGCTGCAACAACACTTGACGACAGGATGTACATCGAATTCTGATCAGTACCGGAACCAGTCGTCCCCGTTATGGAGATGTGGCCGGCCTTCGAAATGACGCTGCCACCTCCCGACTCAAAACCGTAGTTGCTGTTTGTGTCGCTGCCGCCGCTGCCCTCGATAATGATGTCAGCCGCGTCCGCCATTGTGCCTGTCGATGAAATTTCGGTCGAGGGCTGGAGTCGGACCCCGTGATTGCTGTTGCTGGATCCTGCGCCACCCGTGCCGTCGATCGTAATATTGCCATCAATCGACGTGACTTTAGATCCCGATCCATTCACAAACACGCCACGGTTTCTGTCCGTGCCCGAACCGCCGGTTCCGGCGACCGTGATCGTACCTGCAGTGGCACCAGTGCCGGTCGAGCCGATGGTGGACCCAGCATCTATATGCACACCGTAGTTGTTGGCGCCGGTGTCGCCACCACGTCCGGTCAGCGTGATATTCCCGTCGGTGGCTGTGATGTCTGCGTTGGATAGACTGATGCCGGAAAAGTTGCCGACCCCTGTTCCGGACGCGTTGGCGTCGATCGTGATGTTGCCGTTTATCGTGGAGAGCGACACTCCGGAGGTGACGTTGACGCTGCGGCCCGCATCGACGTCGATTGCGCCGCTGCCGGTGGTCGTCACACTGGCGTTGATGGTGACGTCGTCCGCGGCAGAAAGCGTCACGTTGTCGCTGGCACTGACTGAACCATTCACGCTGATCGCGTCGGCATTCACATCCATCGACAGGATGGTGAGTGCTGTATCCAGAGTAACCGTGTCTGTTCCGCCCTCGCCATCGATGTTCACGCTGAAAGCACTGCCGGGCGCGAAACTTGAACCGATCGTGATGGAGTCGTCTCCGGCACCGGCGTTGATCTGAATGTGGCTGCTGGTAATCGAGGAAATTGGCACGCGCACGGTTGAACTTCCGTTCCCTGAGAATCCGGAGGCCACAATGTTGTTGGTGGTGTCCGAAATCACAACATCGCCAGCGTCTGTCGATATGGTCAGGTCATCGGTTGACCCTCCAGCATCGGCCACCACCAGATCGCCGCCGAAGTTGATGGACACATCCACCGTCAACGTCAACCGCCGTTCCATCCCCTCCAGAATTGCGGGCACCTCTCGACGTCTGCGGATCGGGTCGGCCGATCGGCGTCGTCTGCGTTTAAGCCGGTGATGAGTGGAAAACAGACTGCGCAGCGATTGTGCAAATGACTTGACTGTCACGAAACGACCCGCCTCGAATTGAAAAATTACTGACCCAATGGTGGCTGGAGTGTCTGAGTTCCTCAGCACATGCGGTTCCGCACGGATGACGACCCAAATCGACCCATCGACAGCCTGAGGGAATCCCCGCCATCCAACTGAGAAACTGGACGAATTCGGCCGAGTCGCTCAGGAACGTGGTTCATCAACCACGTTTATTGAATGTCGAAGAACCAGCAGCAGGTCTCAATCAGAAGGCACTCAAACGACCATTGGTGGGGAGCAGCCGAGCGGGACACGAGAAACGGCGGGGATGTGTCTCTGGGGTGGTAATGTTCGTTTCGCCTGGCTACGCGATACATAGGAAACTCGGAATTAGCGTAGCGACGCTGAATCCCCCGAACAACCAACCAGGCCACGTGCTTGTTCCCTAGGAAGCCATGCCTGTTCACCACCATAAGAAGGAGCCGCAGGTGCCAGGTCGTCTTCGCTGACGAAGTAGATGCACCGGATACAGGGAATTCCAACTCAGCTGTCGCGGCGGCTCACCGTTTTACTGTTCGTTCGTACAGGTTCAGCAACCTGGGCAGACAGATGTTCATACTGTACAGATCGCGAATGTTTTTTTCGCCATTTTTACCCAGGTGCGCGTACGAGGTGGGATCATCAAGCACATTGGACGCGGTGTTGACCCATGCGTCGACATCAAAAAAGTCCGTCATTAGGCCATTGGTTCCGTCGTCGATCAATTCTTCCACAGGCGCGGTCTTTGACGCCAGCACGGTTGTTCCGCATGCCAACGCATTGAACAGCGACCACGACAATACGAATGGAACCGTCAGATACAGATGGAGATCGGACAAACTGAACAGGCGGACAAGTTCTGTGGGCGGAATTCGTCCCAGAAACAGTATGCGATCCAAATCATAGTCGTCCTGTTGCAGCACCCATTGCTTAAACGTTTTGCCACCGGTGAATCGATGATCTCCACCGTAAGCGACCCGGTCTTCTCCAACCACAAGAAACACCACGTCGGACCGTTGCTCGCACAGTCGTTTGGCCACTTTTATGAAAATGTCGAAGCCGCGCATCGATTCCGTTCCGCGACTGACGTACGTCACCACGCGTTTGTCAGCCGGAATATCCCAGCCAGCGATTTTGCGAGACGTCAGTTCGACGGGCTTCCAGAACGAAGTGTCGATTCCGTCGAAGATCGGTTCCACCTTGGAGTGAAATTCCTGAGGCAGTTGACTGCGTTGCCATTTGGTCGGCGAATAGCCGGCGTCACAGTTCTCCAGATCCAACAGCAACCCGGCGTTCCGCACGCGAGTCCGGACGCGTTCGTCGGGGCCGCACATCGGCAGATCCGTTCGAAAGTCCACGTCGGAGTTTTTCGTGCGATAGAAATACTCGAAATAATTGATCTGGGGAACGTCGTACAATTCCCTCAGAAACACCGTGGAAAGAAATCCCGAATGCCCCACGATCAAATCGGGCTGAATGTCAGGTCGAGCCCGCAAGGCCTCCAGCACTGCTGCAGAATGCCAGACCTGATTCTCAAACGTGCGACTGCAAAAATGCGTTGTTTCTCGAGCACCGTCCTTCACCGCGTACTGCACCTTTTCGATGCCGTTGACATGGCCCGGAGGTTTTTCTGAGACGAAAGTGCAGCGATGACCGTGATGTTCAATCAGATGGGCTGCGATGTGTGCAAACTGAGCCGGGAAATTCTGATGGACAAACAACGTATGCATATGGCAGTTTGGAATGGGCTGTGGATTGGCGTTGAGTGCCCCAGCGATTGATCAATGATCACCACTCGAGCTTTCACAACCTGCAGGACTGCATTTTCGAGATCGCGCAAGGAATCTCAGCAGCAGCGTCGCGCAAGTTGTCTGAATTGTTGCTCAGAGTAATGCCATGTGGCGCAGATCCCAGTCATGAACCACGAAAAAGGCGAACGCGCGCCCGAACTTTTAGTCGCGTGGGCATGACACGTTGAAACGGCGAGGAATTTGTGCGGGAACATCGGCGGCCGCACTAACTATCTGTGTGCGGCGTTTCGTTGCGTGCCGGATGCCGTTTTCACTTGTCCCGGATCACCGTCTGCCCAGCTACACTGTGCTGAGTCAATCGAACAGTCGTCTGCCACAGGCAGTTCGTCGTTGGGAACGCACGGGATTTGTCGCGTACGAGGTCAGCGGATCCATGCTGCTACGTGACCCACAATTCCGAGTGGACTAATGCGCCTGCCAGCATTGTCTGGCTAACCACTGCGTAGGCTTCGCTCCAGGCCTGTTCAAGCTCGTCGTTCCACATCTCCCCGGCTACTTCCGCCAGACTCGTCAACAACGTGGCACCCACGGCGGGATAGTGTTCAGGGCGAGCACCGTAATCAACGTGTCGTGAACCCATCGATTCCAGTGCGCTGGTTAGAACGTCGGGCTTTCGCAGGTTGTCGACGACAAGTTTCAGAGCTGCCAGCAGCATCAGTTTCTGCCTGGGCAGGTCGACGTCCTCAAACAATGGCATCACAGCGGGATAGTCATTGAACAGTCGTCGATAAAACGTGTCGACAAGCTGTTGTCCTTTCGGGGCCACTGCTGCGAAACTCTGCTCCAACAATTCAATCTTCATACCCATGATTCCTGCTTCTGTGCGTTTCTGGACATCGTATTGATATTGCAGCCTGCACTGCGGTTACCTGAAACAGTGAGCCGCAAGGCGCTAGCCGCGGGTGAAAACACTGCCAATAACCGGCGGCGAGCGCAGTGCTGCTCACAAGAACGGACGTATCCGGACAGCCTGCTAGCCGCCAATGGAATACATCGGGCGTTCGGGCTGAGTAAACACGCCCGAGTTGATCTGATGGCCCTCGTTCTTGGCGGCAATGCAGGACAGCATTGCGTCGGCAACTTCAGCGAACGCTCCTCCGTTCCGCAGCAAACCACGGATATCGGTTTCCTCAAGGCTGAACAGGCAGTTCCGCAACTTGCCTTCGGCGGTCAGACGGAAGCGGTTGCACGTGCTGCAGAACGGCTGGCTGACCGAAGCAATCATGCCAATTTTCCCCCTGCCGTCAGCGAATCGATAATCGTTCGCCGGTGCATTGGGATTCGCTGACGGCTCGGGTACCAATGACCCAAACTCAGCTTGCAGAATTTTGACAATATCATCAGCGACCAGGACCTTGTCGCGTTCCCATTGGTTGTCCGCGTCCAGGGGCATGAACTCAATAAACCGCACTTCCGTATCGGTCTCACGCGCCAGTTCGGCGAAGGGGATAATCTGATCTTCCGTCAGGCCTTTGATAGAAACTGCGTTGAGTTTGATCGGCGAAAAACCGGCCGCTCGGGCGGCCGCAATACCTTCGATGACTTTGTCGTAGCTGTCCCGACGTGTCACGCGTCTAAATATCTCAGGATCGAGCGCGTCGAGGCTGATGTTCAGCCGTTTGAGCCCCGCATCTTTGAGTTGCTGTGCCTGTTCGCCCAGCAGCACGGCGTTGGTTGTGAGTGCAATATCCACAATGCCCGGGACACGCACGAGACGTTCGACAAGACGATACAGTTCGCGACGCACCAGCGGTTCGCCCCCTGTCAGTCGGACGCGATCGATTCCCAGCGTTGTGCCGATCCGAACCACTCGTTCGATTTCCTCAAACGAAAGCAGCTCGTTGCGAGGCATAAACTGCACTTTGTCTGCGGGCATGCAGTAGAAACAGCGGATGTTGCAGCGGTCTGTCACGCTGATTCGCAGATTGTTGTGGACTCGTCCGAAGCGGTCGATCAGCTGTCGTTCAGAGGTTGGATTCTGAGGGACGCTCATGACTCGGCTCCTGAATACTTAGATTCGCCACCGGGCGAAGCGCCCTCCGCCAGCCCCGCCGGATGCACCCACTCAGTCCTGCCGCTGGCGTAAATTTCCTTCTTCCAGACAGGGACGCGAACCTTCAATGTGTCAATCAGCCACTGGCCGGCCTCAAACGCTTCCTGACGATGCCCGGAACTGACGGCTACGGCCACCGCAATGTCGCCCAGCTGCAGAGCACCCGTGCGATGAACTATCGCGACACCAATCACCGGCCACTTCTCCCGCACGTCCGTTTCCAATCGCCGCAATTCCTGCAGCGCCATTTCTGGATAGGCATCGTACTCCAGAGATGAAGTCTGTACGTCGCCGGTGAATTCCCGAACAGTCCCCAAAAACAGAACGACAGCGCCGGCAGCGTGCGATCTGACGGAATCGGTAACCTGAGTGAAATCGATGGGGTCTGTCGTGAAATTGATCATTTTCTGCGGCGTCACGTCCATTCAAAAGTGCCATTACTCAGCTGCAGTGTACCCGGAATCATCCGCACACCCAATGAAGTCTAATACCAAACTCATAAGTCTCACTTCTGCCACCTCGATAACGCTGCCAGCCGCAACGAGTTCGCCGGTCTGCTTCTTTCCATGGCTCAAACACCGGAAGAATGCAAATATTGTCTGCACCGTGTGAGGCGAAGGTCGTAACGGCCTGTGCGTGTACGGTTTGTGACAGGTCGGTTCCGCGAGCCAATCCGAAGGAAGCCGTCGATCGATCAGTTTTTCGACACGCCCGTACAGAATTTCATGATCCTCACGCAGGTCGGTGAACGACCGCCCATGCCCCACGTAACGGCCATACATATCCGCGTCGTGCGCAAGTGGTCAACCACCGTCAATATCGCCGTGATGCAGCCCCGATTCCTCTGATCAGACAACGTCCGCACAGAAAGTGTTGAACCAGCGGTCATGTGTCGTCCTGACCAGGCCATGTGGAAAATGCCGCTTTGTGTCGTCAAAAGTTGGTGTGGCGAAATCAAGACACGCGGGTGACGTGGCCGCTCAGGAACCATTCTGACATCTGTCTTGGCCTGCATGAGCCGCAGTGATAAAATATACACTTGTGGGCCTGCCCCAACTGAATCTGTCCCCTGTTGCTCATGTTCGCGGAATCTGAAAGATGCTAAATCGACGCGATGTCATTCTGTCGGCCGCCGCCATGATCGCAAGTCTCAACAGGGCCACTGCCAGGTCGGCGGACGTCAGCGTGTCTGGCAGTGCCCCCGACAGGAGCAGCAGTTATGGAGGCAACACGGCCGCCGCCTGTTCTGAATGTGCAACGGAATGCTCACTGCTGACGACGGTCTGCATCGAGCGTGTCGTTCTGGGGGAAACAGAGTTTGCAGCGCTGCATGAGCTTTTGCATGACTGCGGCGATATCTGTACTGTGGCGGCGACCCTGCTGAATCGACAGGGACCGCTGGCTCCGGCGATTTGCCAGGCATGTGCTGACGCTTGTGACCGCCTGGTCGTACTCTGCTCAACTCTCACTGCAGGTGAAACTCAGCGCTGCGAAATAAGTGCCAGGCGTTGTGCAATCGCCTGCCGGGCATTAATTACAGACGTGTAGCCACACTCGGGCAGGTTTATCTCGCACACGATGTTGCAAATGCGCAGCGCTCCCCGATCGCCCTGAGGTTGACGGCCGTCCCGCGCACCACTCCTTTCGATTTATTATAGACCACGGGCATGCGCCCTTTCCATCGCTCCCAGGTGTTCGCGTCAGTGATCAGGTGCGCCATGAAGTGTCCCACGTTGATGCGGCTGGTGGAACCGGGATTGAAGATGGCGCTTCGCGTCGGCGACGAATGTGCATCGTACTCC
>JAPYTO010000037.1:23652-38532 GCA_029941865.1 Fuerstiella sp.
TCCTGACCGATCCCGGTCCGCAGATAATCCGCAGCTTGTTCGTTGTCCACGTGAGGCGGCAGCAGCAGACGCAGAAGTCCGATCACACATTTTTGGCCGAACGAAATCGGCTCGTGGAGATCACGGTTGCTGTTGCCCGCCGTGTTCATCAGCACAAACTTAGTCGGCCCCTCTGATGTATTTGCCTTGATCGCACGGCACAGGCGGCGAGTCGCATCGGTGACCAGTCGGCGCGGTTGGCCGAACATACCTCTGAAGGTCAGGTTGTGTCCCAGGCACGAAGCGACCGCGTCACACCCGTTGACATACCGAGCCATCTCAGCATCGCTGAGGTTCAGGATAGATGCGTGAATTACGGTCAGATTGTCCTGGCTGGCGAGGACATCGGGCAGTTTGTCAGGCGAGCGGATGATCACTTTTACGTTCTGTCCGCGTTTGAGCAGCTGCTCGACCAGCAGCCGTCCGGTCGCTCCGCTGGCCCCAACGACAAGGGTTGTCATCTTCTTTGTGTCTCCTGAAAGTCTGTCGGTCCAACCGAATGCTTCTGCAGCCGTCATCGCATTCGGCAACTGGTGCGTGAAGATATTCGTGGCACATCGCGAAATTCGATTAACGTGGCCGCGGGAATGCCGACCGACGTAAGGTCACCCAGCGTTCCATTGTGATCCAGCGGGTCAAAAAACAAAGTGCCGTCCGCGTTGAGCCGGCGGTCCTGAACGACAATGGGAATGTCGTACGGATCATCCGGTATAACATTGTTGTTGATCAAACCCATTTCAATGTCATTAAATGTCAGGAAGAAACCAGCGAGGCCGGCCCAGACATTGAATGCGGTGATGTCCATCGCATGGTCGTGATACCACATTGTCGAAGGACTTTCGCCAAAGTCCGGAATTCCGCCCTCCAACGGGACAGTGTTCGTATAGAAATAATCGCGGGCACGTCCGGGAAGGACAAAGAAATTTGGATAACCATCTGAGTGCGCCGGATTGTGCCCACCATGCAGGTGAACAGACATTTCTGTGCCCGTCATATTCCTGGTGCGCACAACCATTGGTTGACCTACCCGAGACTTGAATGTCGGGCCAGGATACATGCCGTCGTAACCAAATACCGGCGTTTGAACGCCTGGAATAATCTCATGCGTGGTCTCACGGATTTCCATTTCATACCATTTGGTTGGATGAGCCTCATACCAATTCAGGCTGGGATCCTCGGCAATCGAACGGTCATAAAATTCGGGAGCAATCCCGTGGAAGACATCGCCGGGCGTAAACGGCGGGGCGCCAATGCTGAGTTCCTGTTTGACGGGGGGCACGGCCATCGGCTGGGTGAATGGCTCAAAAGACTGAGGAGTTCCGTTCCCGTCGTTGTCGTTGTCCTTGCTTTTTCGCTTGCGTTTGCTCTTTGATACTGCGGAATCTCCAAATCCCGCAAAGACGCCGGCAGCCACAGCAGCCGCTCCAGTTGCGATCACCTTACGACGAGATATGTCATCTGATGACGAGCTTGAATTCGCAGGCATTCGTGATCTCCTAATATCGATTCGCTAATTAAAACAAAAAAAATCACCTGAACGATGACCAGCTTTCAGGGACAGGTGCCAGATCTCCCCAACCGTGTTTCTTTGACGGCAACAGCGTAGTTGAGATAGAACGACACGGCACGATATCGTCTCCCCTACGCACGTAAGGTGGGATGTTTGACTACTATAAGTAATATGGGTAATTCTGAAATGAGTGAATGCGACGGCATTATCCTCCGGATAACCGGTATAGCAGCCAGAATTGGTCGTCGACGTTCAGGCTCCCTGGCGCGTCAACGACGGCCACTCCTGATGCGTCGCTCAGGTGTTTGAGTCAGGGTGGCGGCAAGCATTCGAACGCTTGTTCACTTACGCAAGCGGACCATCGGTCAGCCGTTTTTACCATACGCGACCGGAAATCTCCGCCATCATTGCGACGACGCCAGGAGACCACGCCTCTATGATTTAGCGGGGCAGCCGCGGGGAGACGAAGGCTGCGATGCATCAAACGCCAGAAGACCTAATCTGGAATCCACCATGCGTCCCAGGAGTACAATCCCCACAGGCAGCATCACACAAAGAGGCCCCTATGTTCCATTCGAACTAAGAAGTCACCGTGAAATCGACTCCATTGCTCCAGAAGCCCGGAACGCTGCCAGGACCAATTGCACGAACCCATGCGCGGTACTCGCCGGTCGCAAGCTGGCTTGTTGGCGTGAAGGATAATCCGGTCAACGCCATTTCGTTGATGATTCTGCTGGTGCCGGTCGACACGTTGTTCACCCACAACTCGTAAACAACGGCGTCTGTGACTGACGTCCATGCGAACAAAACGTTCCCTGATGCCGTCGAGGACTCCGCCAACGGACTCACCAACTCCGCGACCGCTGCGGTGTTGATGGTCAGGTTAAAGTCGGCTCCCCAGTCCGACGGTGTCCCACCGGCATCGACACTGCGAACACGGACCGTGTACGCTCCCGGCAGCAAAGGCGTCACTGGTCGAAAGACCGTTGTCGCAATCCCCTGAGCCGTCACAAAACCCAGCTGGCCATTTGTCACGTCGTCGATTTCGACGTCATAGGACGCAGCACCGGCGACGGGCGTCCAGGTGATTGCGGGCATGGAGTTCGTGGTGTTCGGATTCGGCGACGTGACAATCGGCGGTGCCGGTGATTCCGTGACAGCAAAATCCACTCCGTCGCTCCAATTGCCCACGGCCGTGCTTCCGTTGAACGCTCTCACCCAGACCCGATAGTCGCCGGGCAACAAGGGCGAATCCGGAATCAGCAAAGTATCCTTAACGTTGTTCTCCAGAATTGTGGCACTGATATTGCGGGTGTTGTCGTTGACCCACACTACGTAGCGGGTGGCCGTTGCGATGGTTGTCCAGGAGAAAACAGGTCGAGTGCTGTCCGTTGTGCCGCCCGGAGAAAAGATCTCGACAGGTCCCGCCGACAGAGACACAGTGAACGCCCGTTGACTGGTTCCCAGCAGCATCGTACCGTTCAAAGCGCGAACTGTTGATTGATAAGTCCCTGGTGAAAGTGAATCTTCCAGTCGAAGTTGGTTGCGTCCGATCGCCTGTTGTGAATGCAGAATCTGACCGTCCTGCGACACATCCAGTTCGTAGCTGGTGGCCCCCAGCACAGAACTCCAGACGAAGGTCGGTGCTGTGCTCTGAGGGCCATTGATGGGCGCCCAAATGATCGGAACTCGGGATCCCTCCGTCACTCGAAAATCAGCAGGAGAGCTCCATGAGGCCAGTGCCGAACTGTCGTTGTAAGCTCGTACCCAGGCTCGGTACGTCGCCGGGGCAAGTGGGGTCTGCACGGCGAACGCTGTTGTGGTGATGCTCGAACTGTGAACGATCCGGGACACGCCATTCGTGACATCATCGACCCACAATTCATACCGCGTCGCACCCGTGACCTCGGTCCAGCCGAACACGGGGAGCGGATTTTCGGAACTTAAGAACGGTGCCGTCAGCTGCGTCTGTGCGCCTCCGGCCAGGACCTGAAAATCCACCGGCGCGCTTTCTGCAGTTCCCTGCCCGGTGATCCACGCCCGGTAATGGCCTGGCGGCAGCGCTTCGCTCGGAGTAAACGATGTGCCAGTCAGGTTTCGTTCCACAAGCACATCCGTGGCACCAGTGCCCAGATCGTCGACTCGCAGTTGATAGCTGGAAACGTTCATTGGCAGCCAGCCAAACGTGGGCACTGTATTTGTGGTGCCGGCGACCGGATCCGTCAGCACGCTTGTTGCGCTGTTCGCCAGACTGAACGTCAGCGGCGCGCTCCACATGCCGAACGAATCTGCGAACCGGGGACGCACCCAGGCGGTGTAATCTCCCGCGGGCAGACCGGACAGTGGCGTGAACGAGTTTGTGCTCAGTTCCGACTGATGAATGATACGGTTGTGATTGGTTTCGTTCACCCACAATTCGTACCCCACAGCATCAACGATTGGTGACCACGCAATCGTCGGCAGGCTGTCTGCCGTAGAAGTGAGGGGATCCGTTATGAGGGGTTGACCGCTCTTCTCGAAAACCGTGAAACTGACGAAGGCACTCCACGGTAGCGCCCCCAAATTGTCGTAAGGCCGGTAACGCCAGTTGTAGGTTCCTGCCCGGAATGCCTGATGAGGGCGGAATGACGTCGTCGTCAGCTGTGTCTGATGGATCACCTGCGACTGACCGGTCGTAACATTGTCCACTTCCAGTTCGTACCTCACAGCGCCCGCTACGGCAGACCAGTTGAACGACGGAAGACTGTCGTACGCGGTTTGCTCTGCCAGAATCGTTACCTGGTGATCCTCAACTTCTCCATCCGATGCCGATCCGGTTGGGCCACTTAATCCAACGTCGGTGCTGAGTCGAAATCTGGCGAAGGTAATGCCGGCGCTATTCTGAGGAACCTTCGGAAAGACCAACTTCACGGCGGCATTATTTGTCTGGCCTCCGACGACAGTCGTTGCCATCTCAGTCTGGTTTTCAAAAACGCCGTTTTGGTTGAAGTCGATCCAGCCGAACAGGGTTCCTGTTCGACCGGTGGTGTTGGTCACATTGACGGACAGCGTCGGCGCGACGCCCTGGATGATACTCAATGGCAACGTGATCCCGTCCTCGTCGCCAACACCCAGTGCATCGTCAGCCGTAGCATCGGTGTTCTGGCGACTTCCATCGTCACCATCGACCGCACTTCCGATCTTCAGCCCGGCCACGATCTCGTGACTGGGTCCGAAGTCGGTGGTGCGAGTGTTGTAGTTACCGACACCCGTACCAGACGCTGCGTCAGGAGCGTCACCAAAGTCGAGTGGTGCGGCCACCGGCGTAACATCCCAACCCAGGTCGCTGAGTCCCGCCCAGTCCAGGTTCGTAAACACTTTCCGCGATCCTGTCGTCACCTGCGGATCCATGGCCACCTCCTGGACGGTGGTTGTTCCGGGCAGGGTGCTGATCGTGTTTGTCGCAAAGTGGCCGTTGTCCGGATTGCCAAAGCTGTCTGAATTCATCGGCACCGGACCGCCAAAGGAAGCCACGGCTTCCGTGCCCGTGAATTGATTGGATCCATTGATTTGATTACGAAACGATTCAGCAGTTCCAAGTCCGAGAACGTGGCCCATTTCGTGTAACGCGACAGAGAAAAAGTCATTCTGACCAATGGACGGTGGATTCAGACTGAAGTTCCACGCAACGCGGCTGTCAAAGGCAATCCCCCCGCCCCACGGCGCAAAGTCGATGTCGCTGTTTCCTGCGACATCAATGCCGGACTCACCACGCGTCTGCAATATTGTGTTAAACGCGGACGAGGCATTTGATTGGAATCCGCCGAAGCCACCCAAAGCGAGCCCCGAAGTCAGGTCCCGTGCACCTACATAAACTACGATCGTGTCTGCAGCAATCGTCAGATTGTTCAGCGCGACCGGCGTGCCGGTTGACGGATTACTAAATTGGGCCGTCCACGTGTCGAGACCACCTGGCGTGATCGCGGTCAGGTCGTCGGTGATCCGCGACTCAAAGACCGAGGCCACCTCTTCCAGTACATCGCGACGCGACTGATCGTTAAAGAAGCCGCTGGCGTCCAGCGAGTAGTTGTACGCAATATTCAACGTCAGCAGCAGTCGGTTTTCCAGAGACTGCACTGCGGAGCCGCCTGTCCACGAACGGAGAAAACTTCGCCGTCGTCGGGACGTCCGGTTCCGCTGAAGAAGTCTTGTCAGCCACTGCATTTTGAATACCTTGACATGCCGAGCGGCCGCTGGTACCTGTCCAACAAAAGACCGTTGTAATTTGTTCGTCATCATCTCAGATTATGACGAATCAGGACTACAGCAGTTTTCGAGAGGCGGCCCACCCCCAACAATCCGTGACACCCATCGTCGTGCGGTCAGGCAAATCCGCTTCCATTGACGTCGGTGGCGCAGAATAGAACTGCATCCGTACCCTCTGGACGATCACAGCGGACACTTCCAACACTCTTTCGGACTATCCATCGGGGTGAGGTGTCGTTGCTGAACGGATAATTCCGTGCCTGGTGCTTTGCTAAGTCTTAGTCCTGGGGCGCCGAAGTCGCCAGACTTTGGACGACATAAAGAAAAGGCCTCCAAACTCTGGCGAGTTCGGCTACGGAACAACACCGATTCCAGGACTGGACCACGCGCTAGTCCTGGGGCAACAGCTGCACTGCGTCGATGATGACATATCCGTTCGTGCCGTCGTTTGAGACGGTGATGGAGACTTCGCCCGCCGCCAGCAACAGCTCAGCCACACTGACAAACGGTGCATCCTGTGGCTTCGCTTGTTCATTCACGACGAATTTCGTCGTGCCGCCGGCATGCGTCACGACCACCGGCACGTTTGTGCTGCGATTGCTGAACGGTGAATACGCCAGACGCACGACGTACTTTCCAGCCTTCTTAATCGTCACGCGGAACACCGCAGACTGACGTCCTTTGCCATCGTTTCCGTCATGACGGTAACCAATCCCGATGAAAGGACCGGCCGATGTGCTGGACGAATCGAACCCAATGCGTTCTGCCGCTTCGTCGTCGATGACAATGCCAGGCAGAGATTCCGGATCGATGCCGACAGCACTCGTCCTTTGAGGCCCGGTCCACCTGAGAACCTGCGCATCCGCTTCAAGGCGTGTTCTCAGGACGTTGTCATCAACGTCCTGCACGTCGACGTTCTGTCGAAGGGAATGCATCGCCGCTGTGGCAGCAGACTGGCCCAGCACCATGAACACAGGCTCCATGCGGATGGAACCAAACGCCATGTGTGTCGCACTCAGACAGACAGGAACCAGGAGATTCGTACATTCACTTCTCTTCGGCACCAACGCACCAAATTCGATCGGGTATGGCGAAAAGCCACCGACTTGAACGTCTCCTTCGTTGAGAACGAATCCGTCGTCGCCAACGTGCCGCTGCACATTGTGAGAATCCATGGTGTAAGCAGCCAGACCAACGGGCGTGGAAGCGACCTCACGGCCCTGACAGTTGTGCTGCGTCATCACGTAGTTTCCGATCATTCTTCGAGCCTCACGAATGTACAGCTGTTGCTGCCATCCGTCCGCCCGCTCAAATTCATCTTTGCACGTTCCCCAGCGTGAGATCTCCTTTCTCACCCATTCCGGCACGCGTGCGTGATTCGCCAGCGTCCACATCAAGCCCTGCTGGTAGCGGAGGTGTTCAGCCACAATGCGGTCTCGTTCTTTGTAACTGGCGTCCGGGTAGTTGTAATTCCGGCCGATGAAGTCTGTGCTGAATCCTTTGTTGTTGTTGACGTCCGTCTTACGGTTGGGCATCGCCGAATTGGACCACGGAATGTTCTTTGCCCCCGCTTCGAAATTTCGAAACAGCAATTCGTAGTCAACTTCGTGATAATCCGCGGGTTTTGTAAACGGCAGGCGGTTGTCCGGGTGATCCGTCAGGCACATGCGGAAACAGTAAGCCTGGACACGATGATCTTTCATGCCCTCCACACCGGGACCTGCAGCATCGACGCCGGGCAGCAGACCGCTGGAAGAATCGCCGGCGGTGACGTACGGATCGACTCCTCGCACAAATTGATGATGGATGGCACGACGCGTCTGAACACCACTGAGTGTCTCTCCGTATTCGGCATTGGCTTCACGACCGACTGTCCACGAAACGCCGGCTTCCGCCAGCAGGTCACCTTCGTACGTCGCATCAATGAACGTACGACCACGAAATGTGCGACCGCCTTCCATTTGAATGCTGAGGATTCGTGCTTCGTTCTTCACCACGCCCGGCCCCGCACGATTCAGACGCTGTCGATAGACGACCTCAATTTCGTTTTCATCAACCAGATCCTGCATCACTCGCAGTGCGACCGACGGCTCAAAGGTCCACATCGTGTCTTCCTGAGATCGACTGCGTGACTGCCCGCCACTGCGGTACTCGTCCGGCCGCTGCCATCGCCAACTGGCATCAGCTTCATAGTGCTTTCGGATTCGCTGATAGAATTCACGTGAAACACCACCGATCGCGGCCTTGTTGCCGATATCAGTCTGTCCCAGACCGCCCGTTGTCAGTCCGCCGATCCGAGACGTGGGCTCTATGACAACCACAGTGCCCCCCATCCGCTTTACCTGAACGGCCGCAGCGATCCCTGCGGATGTGCCACCATAGATAACCACATCAAATGTCTTATCCTCAGACGACGCGGAAGCACGGTTGCCGAGGCACACGACGAGCGATGAGACAATCAGAAAAGCAAAGCTGGATCCACACTTCATCACAAACCCCGATTTATTGGTGAGCCAAACATTTTCCAGATGGCGTTCCAGTACGCCCTCTGTAAGGCAGTGGCGCATTGGCCGCGTGACAATCATAGAAGACAGCGATGCGTGATTCGCCGCACTTCCGTTCCAATCCTGGAAAGAAGTGTCGCGTGACACGGTGTGGGCGAGAGCTACGCAACCTCAAAAAAGTGAGTCGACGTGCCGGACACATTGCGAACCTTGCCAGGGATCGGATTTCCTTGTACGCATTCCCCTGACGTGGTAACATTTTTGCGGCTGACTGCCGATTCTCACGGTTGTTGGTCCCTTCCTCTGTTGCCCCACCTTTACTGTCCTGGCGTCATGTCGATGTCCCGCCAACTTTTTGTCGCCCTGGTCTTCAGCGTCGGGTTGCCCGTTTCCGTGAGCTTTGCCGGAGAGAACGGTCAGCTTTCGCCGGACACGTCTGTGCAGGACGCGATCAATCACTATGTACAACAGGCGATTGAAGAGCATGGAATCCGGGCTGTTGGTCAGGCATCAGACGAAGCGATTCTGAGACGAACCACGTTGGATATCGCCGGACGTATTCCAACACGCCCCGAGCAGGAATGGTATTCGGCCCTGCCCGCAGACGAACGTCGACAACAGTTGGTGGATCGTTTATTGAAGCTGCCCGATGCGGACTTCCACCTTGCCAACGAACTTGATTCGCACCTGCTCTATAACAGTCCGTACAACGACGAGTTTCGCGAATACCTGTTGTGGGCCACCAGGGAGAAACAATCCTGGGACCGGATGTTTCGCGACATGCTGCTGGCGCAGCAGGCAGAAGGTCCGCTGCAGGGGGCGACTCAGTTCCTGCGTACGCGGATTCGCGAAGTTGATGATCTGACCAACGACACGGCCATCCTGTTCTTCGGAATTAACGTCAGCTGTGCCAAGTGCCACGATCATCCACTGGTCGATGAATGGAAGCAGGATCACTTTTACGGCATGCAGGCCTTCTTCAGCCGCACGTATCAAACGAAGAAAAATGTCGTCGCCGAAAAATTCTTCGATGAAGTTAAATTCAGGACAACGGAAGGTGAAGACAAACTTGCGTCGTTCATGTTTCTGACCGGCGACGTTGTCTCTGATGCCACTCCCACGTTTTCTGATGAAGCACGGAAGGAACTGGAGCAGAAGATCCGCAAGGCGGAACGAGAAGATAACAGCGAGGCCCCGGTGCCGGAATTCAGCCCCCGACGGCAACTTGTCGACATTGCGTTGCAGGAAAACAACGACGCCTTCTTAGCAAAGAACATTGTCAATCGAATCTGGGCCAGAATGCTGGGCAGCGGCCTGGTGAATCCCCTGGACCAGATGCACAGCGGCAATCCGCCCAGCCATCCCGAGCTGCTGGACTGGCTGGCAAATGACCTGAAACAGCACGGTTACGAATTGCCTCGACTGATTCGCGGCATTGCCCTGTGCACGGCGTACGCCCGCGACAGCCAATGGACAACAGCCGACGAGCCACCGGAGCGGCAGTATTTTGCCCTCGCCGAAACGCGCCCACTGACTCCTCGCCAACTGGCCGTGTCGCTGCAGGTGGCCGCCAACAGTCCCGAGAAATGGCCTGGCGTTAACGCCGGTGAAGAATGGGCGAAGCTTCGAGAGTCTCTGGAAAATCAGGCCAACAGCTGGGTCCGCGAGTTCGAGCAACCAAACGAGAACTTTCAGGTGGCCGTTGACGAGGCGCTGTTCTTCAGCAACAACGCTCGCGTGCATGATGACTTTCTGCGTGATTCGGGCGATCGTCTGGTCGGATACCTGAAAACGTTTGACGACGACACACAGCGGGTTGCCGCGATGTGGCAGGCTGTCCTGAACCGTGCGCCGAATGAGGCTGAAAAAAACGCAGCCCTGGACTGGTTGCAACGAGAAAATGAAGACCGGGTGGACACCATCCGTCAGCTGTCGTGGACACTGCTGGCGGGTCCGGAGTTTCGATTCAATCACTGAAGCCTGACAGAATGTGGACAATCGCATGAGCGATCCTGCTGAAATTGAGCATCACCGACGTGCACTACGCAGTTTATCCAGGCGCGGTTTTCTGACCACGACAGCCGCTGGTGCCACGGCGCTGGCGGCGGACATGGGGCAGATTAATGCCCTGCAGACGGAATCGGTGACGAAGCTGCTGAAACAGAATGGTACGCGGGTCATCCTGTTGTGGCTGGCGGGCGGAGCAAGTCAGTTTGAAACATGGGACCCGAAGCCCGGTGCAAAAAACGGAGGTCCGTTTCGAGCCATCCCGACCAACGCAACCGGCGTGCATATCAGCGAGTTGTTGCCGCAACTGGCCAAACGGATGCAGCACACCGCCATCATTCGTTCGCTCAACACAAAAATCGCAGACCACGGCGGTGGTGCGTCATTAATGGAGACAGGTCGTGCACGGGATCCGGGACTGAACTTTCCGGATCTTGGTGCTGTCGTCGCTCGTGAGCTCGGACGCCTGGACAGCGAAGTCCCCGACTATGTTTCGCTGTACACATCGACCGAAGGTCGCCGTAAAGGCACCAGCGGAGTACTGGGGGCCCGCTACGCCCCCATGTTTCTGTCCGACAACATGATCCCTCTGAATCTGGCTCAGCTGGATACCGTTTCACCTGTCGATCACAAAGACCGAGCCGCACTGCGGGACGTGTTTGCGAAGGAGTTCTCCAGGAATCGACCGAGCGCTGTGGTCGACGGTCACATGTCTGCCTATCAGAGAGTTCGTGGCCTCATGGCCAGCGAACAACTGTTCAACGTAGAGAACGAACCCGCTGAAGTCCGCGCTCGTTACGGACCGACGCAATTTGGAGAACAATGCCTGATTGCACGACGTCTGGTCGAAGCAGGTGTCCCGTTTGTCAAAGTAGCGCGTGCATGGTGGGATAGCCACGGGCAGAATTTTGAAACTCATCAGGAACTGTGCGCCGACCTTGACCATTCCATGTCCGTCCTGCTGGATGATCTGAGCGAACGTGGATTGCTCGAAAACACTCTGGTGATCACGCTCGGCGAATTCGGACGTACGCCACGTATCAATGCCAGTCTGGGACGAGACCACTTTGCGAATGCGTGGAGCTGCAGCCTGTCCGGTCACGGGATTCGCGGTGGCGTCGCCTATGGGAAGACGGATCCCGAGGGCAATACCGTGGTCGACGGCGAGGCGTCCGCAGCGGATTTGTTTGCCACTGTTCTGCAAGCCCTGGGCATCGACCATGAGCATGAATACATGGTGGGGTCACGCCCCATTCCCATGGCTGATTTTGGTTCGTCGCCGATCAGCGATGTTCTGGGCTAGTGCTTTGTCACTGTCAAAAAGTGGGGCAAGCATCCTGCTTGCCGTGTGTTTCTCCTGATGAATCGCAAGCTGGAAGCTTACGCCACGAATCTGCAACCCAAAAATTCAACTGTGACAATGCACTAGTGTACGGAAAGAAAAGCTCGATGGACGAAACGAATACACCGGAAAGTGCACCGTCAGGTATGCCAGCAGTTTCCTCGGTCAAAATAGCCAGATCCTTTCCTCTGCCAGGAGCGGTCTTCTGCGTGGCCAGTGGAGAACTGCCTGGGCAGCTGTATTTCGGGTCTTCGGATTTCAGCATCTACCGAGTGGACAGCGATGCCGAGAAACCCAAACCAGCGGCTGTGTCGGACGGCAAACACGACAGCTACGTAACCGGGCTTGTGCGAAACGGTGACACCCTCATCTCCGGCAGTTACGACGGTAGTCTGATCTGGTGGGATGCAGCCACGGGTGACATTCGCCACTGCGTTAAATCTGCGCACGAAAAATGGATTCGCAAGGTCGCCATCAGTCCGGACGGAACGACCGTTGCCAGCGTAGGCGACGACATGAAGACACGGGTGTGGAACGCGAAAAACGCCAATTCCATTGCGACATGGGACGGCTATGAGCCCATAACTCCGCACGGCTATCCGTCCATGCTGTACGCCGCGGCGTTCTCGCCGGACGGAAAATGGCTGGCCACGGGCAATCGCACGGGCAAGGTTCTGGTCAGAGATGCCGCAACCGGCCGAGTCGAAGCAACGCTGGAAACGCCGGTGATGTACACCTGGGACCCGAAAGCCCGGCGGCATTCGATTGGCGGAATCCGCAGCCTCGCATTCTCATCCGACTCGCGACTGCTGGCGGTCGGTGGCATGGGACAGGTCGGCAACATCGATCACCTGGGTGGAGCGTCGCGCATTGAAATCTTTGAGTGGCAGTCTGGTGAGCGCACGTTTGAAATCGAGGACACCAAATTCAAAGGACTTGTCGAGCAACTGCAGTTCGGTCCCGATGACGAATGGCTGGTTGCTGCCGGTGGCGACAACGGCGGCTTTGTCAGCGTCTACAGCGCGACGGCGGGCACACTGCTGGCGCAGGAAAAGGCTCCCATGCATGTGTTTGACTTCCAGCTCAGCGACGATGGCTCAAAGCTTCGCGCCGTCGGGTTCGAACAGGCAAGCATCGTCGACATTGCGTGAGTCCGGCATTCGTGGTGCGGTGCGACACGGTGCAGCACAGCGTGTCCTTCCGGCAAGCCTGCCTGAAGGATTTTGTTGTCATGGCTACCGTGGTTGCTTTGACCATTTGGGGGCACGACCATGGCAGGACGAAAGCGTAGCAATATTCCCACGCCGCTGACGCGTGGGCGAATTAGGTTTGAGGTATGGCGGCGGACACGGAAAGTGGGGGCTCGGATTCCGGATAGGCTCTGGGCATTGGCAGTGAAACTGGCAGATGCTCATGGTCTCAGTCGTACGGCCTCGGCGTTGAAGCTGGATTACAATGCGGTGAAGAAACGTGTCAATTCGAGGGGGTCTGACTCTGCGTTGGTGTCTCCGGCATTCATCGAGATTTCTCCGCCGACGCTCGCGGCCTCAGGGGAATGTGTCGTCGAGTTCGAGCACGGTTCGGGTGCCAGTATGCGTGTGCATCTGCGGGGCTGTGATGCTCCAGACCTTGTGGCTCTGAGCCGGAGTTTCTGGAGCGGCGAGTGATGCTGCAGATCACGCCACAGATGAAGATATTGGTGGCTGTTGAGCCCGCTGATTTTCGCAAGGGAATCGACGGGCTGGCGCGGCTTTGCAAAGACTCCCTTGGACAGGATCCGTTTGCCGGGTCCGTGTTCGTGTTCCGCAATCGCCGCGGCACGGCGATCAAAGTGCTGGTGTACGACGGCCAGGGTTTCTGGCTCTGTCACAAACGCCTTTCTGAGGGACGATTTCGCTGGTGGCCATCCGCGCCGGACAAGCACACCGGGGCGAGAACCCTGGCAGCTCATCAACTGTCGGTTCTGTTTTCCGCTGGCAATCCGGATCGAACGTCGGCGGCACCGGACTGGCGTCCGGTCAGTCCTCGCCGCTGAGTGAAAAACTGCTCTTGATTCCTGATCGGAAACCCTGTTCTATTCGCGTTCGATGGATCGAACGTGTGGCAGGGAATGCCGGTCGAATCATGACACGGAACACACCGGACATTATCGAAGTGACTTCTGAACGATTTGAGGAACTCCTCAAGCGAGCCGACTCCAATGCACTTCGTGACGAAGACATGGAGTTGATGCGTCAGGTCTTTGCATCGTACGCAGGGTTCTTTCAGATCGTGGGAGACAGGAACACCACGATCGCCCGTCTTCGCAAGATGATGTTTGGTGCGACAAGCGAGAAATCGCAGGACGTACTGGGCGAGGCGGAAGACGTCCCGGACCAACCACCCGCTGACGCGTCAGCTGATTCCGAAAACAACCAGGACGAGGAATCGTCAGAGCCTCGGCCCGGTCATGGCAGGTATGCTGCCGAAGATTATCCCGGTGCCGATCAGGTAGACGTCAGGCATCCGGAACATTCGCCGGGCGACGCCTGTCCTGACTGCACTCAGGGAACGCTTTATGAGAAGCCACCCGGTGTGCTGGTTCGCTTCGTTGGCCAGGCTCCCCTGCACGCGACCGTCTATCGCCGGCAGAAGTTGCGCTGCCATCTGTGCGGCAAACTGTTTACGGCACCGATTCCCGCTGGCGTCGGCGAGCACAAGTACGACCATACGGTTGCCAGTATGATCGGCCTGCTGAAGTATGGAAGCGGCCTGCCGTTCAACCGGGTTCAACGGCTGCAGGGGAGCTGCGAGATTCCTCTGGCAGCCTCGACTCAGTGGGACATTGTCCATGCCGCCGGCTCGCTGATCGCTCCGGCTTACGAAGAACTCATCCGCCAGGCCGCCCAGGGCGAAGTCGTGTACAATGACGACACGACCGTCCGGATTCTGGAGTTGATGGGAGAACGCGTTCGAAAAAAACCACCATCAGAAGACGATCACGATCCGAAGCGCACCGGCCTGTTTACTTCAGGCGTTGTTGCCACGCTTGCCGGCGTACGAGTCGCGCTGTTCTTCAGTGGCCGCCAGCATGCGGGTGAAAATCTATCGGACGTTTTGCAGCATCGTGCCACACAGCTGGAAACGCCGATACAGATGTGTGACGGACTTGCGAGGAATCTGCCGAGGGAACTCGACACGATCCTGTCGAACTGTCTGGCGCACGGCCGACGCAACTTCGTGGAAATATACGA
>JAPYTO010000038.1 GCA_029941865.1 Fuerstiella sp.
TTCGCGGGTGGCGGCGAGTTTCGCGACGTCAGATCGGAACGCTGGGAATCGCCACAAAACTCGAAATGGCCGAGCAAACGTTGCACCACCTGATGGAAGACGTTGGTGTTGCAGTGACACCTGGACTTGAAGAACCGCCGACTCCCACAAGTCTGCCGGTTGTTCCCCCACCACCCGCAACGATCGAATAAAGCGCAATGAGATATCATGCCGGATACATCCGGCACGCCCGGTGGCCGACTTGCCCGGGCGTTTTCGCGGGACAGAGTGGTATGCATCTTCGTAGGGCCACGCCATCGTCTCAAGCCAATCAATAAAGTAGGCCGGCATCCAGGAGCCACAGCGAGGCAGCTCCGGCAATGGAATGATCAGCGAAGTTATGCAGAACACGACCGGTCCTGGCCTACGTTTGAAAAAAAGCGCATTGTGGTCAACACAATTCCGGCGTTCAGGCCCTCGCCGTGCGTGCCGTCGGACGACGCCGCGACTTTGTGTGACATTCCGATATACTGCCGACTGTTTCCTGTCAACGCCTTCCGTTTTAAACCGTCGCAGCATGCCCGACATCGTCCTGGCAACGCTCAACGCCCGTTACTGGCACTCATCCTTTGGCCTGCGCTATCTGCTGGCAAATATGGGAGAACTGACGCCGGCGACGATTATTCAGGAATACGGAATCAACGATCGTCCCGTCGACATAGTGGCGTCTATCCTGGCAGCACAGCCACGAATTGTGGGTTTGGGCATCTACATCTGGAATGTCGAAGCCGCGACGCACCTGGTGGCAGACCTGAAACGAGTGCGGCCCGACATCTGCGTGGTGCTGGGCGGGCCCGAAGTCAGCTTCGAGACAGAATCACAGACAATCGTTGGCTTGGCCGACTACGTCATCACCGGCGAAGCCGATCTGGAGTTCCCCGCTCTGTGCCGACGACTACTTGCCCAACAAGCGGGATCAGGTCTGCTCGCGCGGGAGAGTTCCGGCGCCTTGAATGATGACCATGGCCCGCAAATTTTCCACGCTGCCGTTCCGCCTCTCGATGCGGTCCGAATGCCGTACGACCTGTACACGGATGAAGACATTGTTCACCGAGTCATTTATGTGGAAGTGTCGCGAGGCTGTCCATTCACCTGCGAGTTCTGTCTGTCGGCGCTGGACATTCCGGTGCGGCTGTTTGACGTGGATCAGTTTCTGGCAGCGATGCAGTCGTTGCTGGATCGCGGAGTTCGCAGCTTCAAATTCGTCGATCGCACCTTCAATCTGAACATGCGAATCAGCAGCATGATACTGCAGTTCTTCCTTGATCGCCGCGAAGAAGGACTGTTTCTGCACTTCGAAATGATTCCCGATCGGCTGCCTGATTCACTGCGGGAATTAATCGTTCAGTTTCCCGACGGAGTCCTGCAGTTCGAAATCGGAGTGCAGACGTTCAACGACAACGTGGGCGAACTCATCAGTCGACGACAGGACAATGACAAACTGACCGACAACTTCCGTTTTCTGCGTCAGCAATCGGGAGTGCACATTCACGCCGATCTGATCATCGGACTTCCGGGTGAGAAAATCGAGAGTTTCGCCAACGGGTTTGATCGTCTTGTGGACCTTCATCCGCAGGAAATCCAGGTCGGAATTCTGAAACGGCTGAAGGGGACGCCAATCACACGGCACGACGAAGAATGGCAAATGGTTTACAGTGCCCAGCCGCCATTCGAGATTCTCAGCAATCGACTGATTGACTTTGAAATGATGCACCGATTGCGACGTTTTGCCAGGTTCTGGGGCATCGTTGCTAACAGCGGAAACTTCGTTCTTAGTTGCCCACTGATCTGGCAGGATCGCAATTCCGCGTTCTACAGCTTTCTGGGATTCAGTGACTGGCTGTTTGACGTCGAACAACGATCGCACAATATTTCGCTGATTCGGCTGGCCGAAAGACTTTTTCAGTATCTCTGTCGCCACGTGGCGATCGAGCACGTAGCCGAAACAATCTGGGCTGACTATGTCAGTACGGGGCGAAAAGACAAGCCGCGATTTCTTAGAGAATTCGACCTTGCTCCCCCACACGAAGTTGTTGAAAAAGACAGCCCCCCGCAATCCCGTCAGGCACGTCACGTGCGCTGATCCCGCGCGTCACGAAGTTTCCGCTCAAATGGCTCCCGCGTTTGACGCCTTTGTTGCTTCAGCATCAAGAGTCTCCCGTGATGAAAATCGTGAATAGACTCTCATGACGATGGACCAATTCAACGGAAGCATGCCAGGACAGCTTGCTGTCTTGCTCTCTATTACGTGAGTCGGCTATTGGGGAACTGCGGCTTGCCACCCACGGTTCAGTTGACTGGATAGTTGCACAATGAGTTGTTTGTTCTTCTCCAGATTTGCGATATTGGTATTCTCGTCCGGGTCGGCCTGCAGATCATACAACTCGTTAGCCACGATCTCTTTCCTTGCGACGCCAGTGATATGATTCCAATTTCGCCATTGGACATAATGATATTTCGAGGTGACCATCGAAAAGCCCATGTACCGTCCACCGTCAGGCGTGATTCTCGGGGCTCGGTGAAATTGACTGAACGCAGCTGACTTCCATTCCTTTCTGCCGTCCAGCAACAGCGGCTTCAGGCTTGTGCCTTCCATGTCAACCGGGATGGGGATGTCCGCGACGTCACAAAGCGTCGGATAAAGATCGACCAGTTCTACGAGTGCCTCACATTTTTCACCTCGACCCGCAGCGCCCGGAACTCTAATCATCAACGGCACCTGCAGATCGATGCCGTAGTTTGTCTGTTTGCACCAGCTGCCATGTTCGCCAAGTTTCCAGCCGTGGTCGCCCCAGACGACGACGATGGTATTCTTATCGAGTCCCAGATCGGCAAGGCCACTCATCAGTTTTCCAAGACAAGCATCCACGTAGCTGACCGAGGCGTAATAGCCATGCTTCAGCAACCGTGACTCGGCCTCAGTCAATCCGGCGACTGAAGGATGTTGGACGTGTTCGAAGTCGTAGCAGCCCTTCAACTCATAGGCCGAGTTCATGGCCATCACCGGCGCGTCCTTAGGCATAAACGGGTTGCTTGCCATTGAGAGCTTGTCGCGATCGTACAGATCCCAATATTTTTTGGGCGCAACAAACGGCAGATGGGGGCGATAGTATCCGAGCGCGAGAAAAAACGGCTGCTCCTTTTCCTTCAGCCGACGCATGGTCTCGATCGCCAACTCCGTTTGGGCGCCGTCATAGAATTCGTTATCAGGTCCGTCAAACGATTCTGTCGCACGACCATACGCCCAGCCATCCCCATACGCTTTGGGTTTTTTCGCGAGGCGTCGCAGCCTGACCTGCGCCAACTCGGCATTCAACGCTTCATCGTGATAAAACGATTCCGGCTCACGATCAATCATCTCCGGCGTCATGTATTTTTCGGGTCGCAGGTCCGGCTCATCAAAGGAAACCAAATCCGGCATGAAGTTATGGAAAATCTTGCCCATCGAAACCGTGTAGTAACCGTGCCGATGAAAATGCTGCGGAATTGTCACGACGTCCGGCAGATTGACCCTGAACTTTCCCCTCAAATCCCACACGTGACTGGTGTCGGGCCGCAGCCCCGTCATCACACTGGCTCGCGACGGGGCGCACACGGCGGCCTGGCAATAGGCCCGCATGAACGTGGTCGCTCCTCCTGCAAACCGGTCAAAGTTTGGTGTCCGTATTTCCTGATTGCCGTAGCAACCCAACTCAGGACGCAGATCATCGACAGCAACAAACAACACGTTGGAACGCGACACCACATCTGCACCGACCTGGTTCGACACCGCCCTGGCATCCACAACCACGTTTCCCGACTGTGCAACCAGTGGGCAAGCCACCCACAGTGATAGACAAACGGCAAGACCAAACATTCTCAGCTGTCGGTTACGATGCTGTCTCATTTCCGATTCTCACTCAGGAATCCGTGTTCATCAGTCCGGGGCGCTTCAGTTTACAAAACTTCGGTGAACAATCATCGCGCCGCCAATCACTGCAACAAGCGGTCCACGGTATCTGCAGGCCTGGTTTCGATCAAGCGGTTGTTCGTCGCTTCGTCACTGTGGTTGCGAGGGTCCGGTTTCAGGACTCATTGATTCTTTTCAGTAATGTTCAGCACGGTGTGGTCGCGTAGCCCGTGGGAGTGTGGATCTCGTAAGCAGAAAGACGTTCGCCGCGGCCACAATTCCGCGTGATGCGCTGTCGGCGTTCCAAATTGACTTTAATTCGTGGGCTTCAAGGACGATCAGCTTCGCATTGCCGCCGCGAGCGGTCACTGATATCTCGCCCCCGTTCAGCTTTGCAGGTCCGCCGCTGGTAATGAAGACTCTTCCGTCGTTGCCGATAATTTCCGTCAACGAACGGTCTGCCAGTACCTGGATGCTGATCCTGCCGTTTACAGTCTGGAGCGGTGTGTCATTCAGCATCTGCGTTTTCACGTCGTATCTAATCGATCGACCCGGAAGCTTCAGGTCAATTGCCGATGCATCTCCGACTTCAACGACCAGGCGAACATCAAGCAGGTCGCTTCCGACACGCAAGCTCGCTGACTTGTCAGCCGTCAGCGTCTGCGAATCTGCTGTGTTGCTGATTGCTCGCAGGTCTTCTATTTCTTTGATCGGCTTGACGAACATGCGGATGCCGTCGTCGGACTTTCGTAGTGTCAACCGATGCGGAAAACTGAAGTGCTGATTGTAGGGGCCCGGCGAGCTGATTCGGATCCAGCCCATCTGAATTCTGCGACCGTCGGGCGCATTGTCGAATGTCTGAGAGGCGTAGTACGGCCCCCAGTGGACCTGATGCTTGCCTTCGTGTTCCGGAGTGAATGTTTTTCCGTCGAACGTGCCGACCGCGTATTTTGCGTCTGCGGCAAAGACGACCCAGCGAGTGATCTGCTTGTCACCATCGACGGGCAACTCGAACAGTTCCGTGCACTCGAAGTAGCCGGGCAGATGGCTCTGCTCAGTCCATTCTCTGAGATTCGTCGATGTGTAGAACGCAGCGTTACGTTTGTGTGCAGGATGTTCATCGTAGACCACCATGACCCAGTGGCCGCCGAGCGCCTTTGCGGTATTGTTCAGCGGTTCGTCGGTCTCGTCGTATTCGTACCAGATGACCTTCGGGTCGCGGCCCTTGTGTTTGACGACGGGGTTCTTCTCGTACCACTTAAAGCTGTTGCCGCCGTCGGTGCTGTAGGCAATGGACTCGCCGGCACCTGTGTCGGTCAGAAATGCAACGAGCGTGTTTTTTCCCCAGCCGGCCGTGTTGTTAATGTCGACCGTGGCCCCGCCGGAAAAACATGCACCGCGTGCCATCGTCTTTGGAAACAATTTATTGGGTTGTTGTTCCCAATGCAGCAGATCCTTGCTGATGGCATGGCCCCAGGTCATGTTTCCCCATGGCAGGGCAACCGGATTGTGCTGGAAGAAGAAGTGCCACAGACCGTCGTGGTAAACCATTCCGTTGGGGTCGTTGTTCCAGCCGACCTTTTGAGTGAAGTGGAACTGTGGCCGGTGCGGTTCCTGAAAAAAACTGTCCTCGCCAGGAACGGTGTTGGATTGTTGAATCAAAGCGAATCCTTCCTCGGTGACCCTGTTCGCGATGACGCGTGCTTTCTGCCCCTTATAAGCGTCGATCGTGAAGAACGCGTACCAGTCTGTTGTGTCGGCCGACGTGGCAATATTTAACCCGTAATTGCGAATTTCCTGATCATCGACGAACAGCTGAATCTGACCGCTCGCTTTGCCTTTGTTTTGAATAGGGATGATCAGGTAGCGATCGTCAACGGTGAATGCCTTTTCCCGTCGCGCAAACGATGTTAGTTTCGGTTTCGTGTCGGTCTGCACAATATGGTCGACATTGACGTGCCCCAGCCTCCGGTCGCGGTGTCCACGATCTGCAGCGTGATCGTTCTGCCTGCCAGTTCCTTCACGTCCCAGAACGCCGGAGTCAATTCCTCGCTGCCGCCAGCCCGCGTATTATCGCCGGTGATCGTGTGCACGATCACATCATCGGCCAGCAGATTCATGCACGTTTCCCCGCGATGCCCCCCGCCACCCATCAGGAATGTCAGGTAGTTCCGTTCCACCTTGATTGGCGGCGATGTCAGCGTGCCGGTCGTGCGGTCTCCTTTGAGAAACGAGTTGACCAGTCCGTTGCCGTTGAACCCGCTGACATGCATCTGCCCGGGCAACGTGCCTTGGGCCGGACCGACACCAAAGGCTTCGCCTTTCGCTTTCCACTTGCCGTAGGTGTCGCCTTCAAAGTCGGCCACAACGATGTCGGGGCGAGCGGCATCCTGAGCAGCAGCGGATCCGACAAGCAGCGAGAGAAGACAAACGCATGGACGGCAGTACGTCACAAGTAACCGGTTCATATTGACGCTCCTGAATTTGATGATCGACGCTATTTGGACCATGTCGGACGAATTGTTGCGCAGAGGCGCTGAGACGCAGAGGAAAAGTCCCCCTGACTCTATGACTCTGCGTCTCGCGTGAGATAATCTGTTTTGGCTTCATTTCGTTGGTAATGTTTCGGCTGCCTGCGAACGGGGGACGGCTCCGGAGTGGGCACAGGTTGCCGCTGCGATCACACATGCCTTGTGTAGAAGTTTGTCATGGGGTTCGTCACGCAAGACTCCCAGCAAAAATGCGGCCGTAAACGCGTCGCCGGCGCCGACGGTGTCGCGAACGGCTGTTGGAATTCCGGGATGCAGCAGGATTCCGTCGGCCGTCGCCAGCACCGCTCCTTCCGCACCTCGCGTCATGACAACAAGATGCAGGTTGTTCATGTTGAGTAGCTGACGAAGCTGCGCGTCAGGTGGATCGCCGATTTCAATTCCGCAGGCCGTGCAGACTTCCGGCAGTTCTTCTTCGCTGAGTTTCAGAATGCTGGCGTGCTGGACGGACTCGCGAATCAGTTCAGAATCAAAAAATGGCGGGCGAAGATTGATGTCCAGGACACGAGGGATCCCCGTGGCGCTTGCGGCTTTAATACATTGGCGGATCGTAAGACGCGACGCTTCAGACCGTTGCCCAAGTGTTCCGAAATAGACCGCGTCCGCTGCGAGCACCCGAGCCTCAAGTTGCCCGCTCCAGCCGAGGCGGTCCCACGCTGACCCTTCGTGAATCGTAAACGTTGGGCTGCCATCTGCATCCAGCTCGACGCTCACGGTGCCAGTGGCAGCATCGGGAACAACTTGTATCAGACTCACGTCAATCCCGTATCCCTGAAGTATGTCGACGGCCAGGCGTCCGTGCCGGTCTGCACCGACTGCGCTGACCATCGTCACATCGCCACCGGAGATTGCCGCGTGACAGGCAAAGTTGGCCGAGGCGCCGCCAAACTGCTCGCCGTCCGGAAACAGATCCCACAGCACTTCACCGAGTGAAATGATTGCCGGTCGTTTCATTCGGCCATCCCCAGTTCGTGCTCGATTTGCTCCAGTGGACGTCCTTTTGTCTCCGGCACCATGGCCTTCACCCAGACAAGCTGCAGGACCATCATGAGACAGAAGAAGCCGAAGACGTAGCCGGGCTCAAACAGTGTCACCATTGACGGAAAAAACAGCGTCAGCAGTGCGGCAAAAATCCAATGGGTAAAACAGCCCAGCGACTGCCCCTGAGCGCGATGTCGATTCGGAAAGATCTCCGAAATGAACACCCAGATGACGGCTCCCTGCCCCACAGCGTGCGCGGCAATGAACGCGAAGATGCACGCCGGGACGATGGCGAAGTTCTCTGTAAAGAAGGCCCACGCACAAAGTCCCAGCGATGCGATGTAGCCGAACGATCCGATGTAAAGCAGCGTTCTGCGACCAAGCCGGTCGATCAGCCACAGGCCGACAAATGTGAAGATCAAATTGGTCACACCGATGCCCACCGACTGCAGCAAAGCCGCTTTCTCACCCAGGCCTGTGAGTTCAAAGATTCGCGGTGCGAAATACAGAATGGCGTTGATGCCGGAAAGCTGATTGAAGAACGCAATCAGAAACGCCAGCCGGATGGGCGTCTTCAGACGGTTGCTCCAGAAACCGCCCGTGCTGGACGCTTCGTGGGCGACTGCCGCAATCTCATCCGCCTTTGCTTCGATCTCACTGTGCGCGGCGTCCGCATGGATCAGACGCAGCACTGCAACGCCGGCGGCACGATCGTCTTTTCGTCCAATCAACCACCGCGGACTCTCCGGCAGACCGAAACACAACACGCTGTAGATCAATGCTGGAATTGCCTCAACACCCATCATCCACCGCCACGCGTTGTCACCGATGCCGCCAAGCAACGTGTTGGAAACAAAGGCAATCAAAATGCCAAACACAATGTTGAACTGAAACATTCCGGCCAATCGGCCTCGATATTTTGGCGGAGCAATCTCGGAGATGTAAAGCGGTGCCGCGACGGTCGAGATGCCGACACCCAATCCGCCGATAAACCGAGCGACCATGAACGAATTCACATCGTTCGCCAGGGCGGACCAGACAGCGGAGACGAAGTACAAAAGGCCGATAGACAGCAGGGTCCTGGTGCGACCAAAGCGATCCGTCGGCAGACTCCCCAGCAGCGACCCGACGACCGTGCCCCACAAAGCCATGCTCATCGCGAGGCCATGCTGGAAGTCGCCCAGTTGCCATAGCGACTGAATCGTCTTTTCCGCCCCCGAGATGACGACGGTATCGAACCCAAACAGGAATCCCGCGAGCGCCGCCGTCAGGGACCAGAAGAAAAGACGTTGATTCAAGATTCGTTCTCCGTCATGGTGATCGCGACTGCGTCCCATTGCGTCTGCGTAATTCGCTATAAAACTGATTGGTTTTGTAGTGTTTCTGTGGCAGATTACGATGAGTCCCGACCGGCTCTGTAGAAAACTTTCTATTCCTGGCCAGTACAACGCCTGGGCACAGACTCTCGATGCAGGCACATGGCTGGTTGTGTTTCAATTTCTCGGGCGGCGAAAGACGAGATCGGCTTTTCGAAGGAGCATTGCTGGCACTCTGCCTATGAAGAATACAGCATCACACTCCTCCTGGCCCTTCGACACTATTGTTTACCGAACCCTCGAAGCCTGCGGCGAGAAATGATCCTGATCCGAGAATGATCGTTGGGGGCGTCACTTCGTTGCCGTTCCTCGGTACAGATAGCCTTGTGTCTTTGCAACTTGTTCAATGCAAAAGTTGTCCATATCTACCGCCTCGAACGGCTGTTGTAAAAATAGCCCCCCGATGTCAATTTCAAGGCGACACCCATCAGCGAACTTGCTTTGAAGCCACGTCAATCGCCGCTGCCATTTCTGCACTTCAGGATCGTCACTTAATCCATGCTCCAGAAAATAGAAGCGGCCCCCTGGTCGAAGCACGCGATATAATTCGCCCATTGCCTGCTGAACGTCCGGGATGCTGCACAGCGTCATTGTGCTGACGATCGTGTCAAACGAGTCATCATCGAAAGGCAGTTCCTCGCTGCTGATGACCCGCTTGTCCACTTCAACTCCCGATTTTCCGATCCGTTTTTGTAGCATCCGATTCATGCCAGGGTTGGGATCAACCGTCGTGATTCTGTGAACGTGTTCAGGGTAGTGTTCCAGATTGAGTCCGGTCCCAACACCGATCTCAAGAATTTCCCCACTGACATTGGCCAGCTGCTGCTGGCGATACTTCGTCCAGAACGGCTTATCCATGACGCAGTCATAGAAGCGAGGAAAGATGACATTCGAGTAGAAACCCACGATATTTTTCCGTGACAGAGAAGTTGGTGTAGTTGGAAAGTCCGATCCTATGTCAGACCGACTGTCGAGCCAACGCCAAGCGGATGCGAATCATCAACGACCGCACGTTCATTCAGAGCAGTGGTCGCCTGTTACTGTGTTCCTGCAGCTCGTTTAATCGCGTGGGCAGCGCCCCGCGTTTCGGATTACAGGCAGGCGTAGATCAGGATCTGAATCAGCAATGCCACCGAAGCGCCGAGTTTCAGGTTTTCATCCCAGCGTTTTGCGCCGCCCGGTGGACACGTTGCGGACCGAGGAAGCCTGAGGACCCAAATCAGCAACGCAACCAGACTTGCCAGGAACAAAACGCGAATGGCAGGCAACGGGATTGCCTGCAGGCTTTGCCGCAGGAATTCGCCGAACCGATGCAGCGGAGTCATGAGGTCCCTCCTTCTGTTGCTGTAGACGAATCAGCCGTCGACGTCGCTCGCGAATGTCCACCAAATACGTACTTCAGCTTCTCTTCGGGAACCGGGCCACTCAACAGACTAAGCACCACTAACAGGACTGCAGTTACGGTAAACGCCCAAATGGAAAAGTACAGGAATGGTTCCTGAATGCGAAACAGCGGCTCCCAGCCCAACGCTGCATAAATCACCGGCTGATTCAACGCATACAGCGAAATGGAAGTGCCGATGCCACACAGCAGCGAAATCAAAGCGGCGTTTCCGGTAGCCCGTCGCCACAGAACTCCAATCAGTAGAACGGCGAACGCAGGTCCCTGAAAGAACGCCATCAATGTCTGAAAGATGGCGTAGAGCCCGGACTTTTCGCTCATCGCTGTCAAAAGAAATGCGAAGATCACTGCCCATGCGACCAGGGCAACCGTCGTGATACGCCCCACTTTCAACAGCCTTTCGTCGGACACGTCACGATCAACAAACCGTTTGTAGAAATCATTAGAAACGATCGTGGCCGCAGAGTTCAGGTACGAATCAATACTGGACATCAGCGCCGCCAGAAATGCGGCAACGAAGAGACCTCGCAGTCCGGCGGGCAACAGTACGCCAATGAGATTCGGAATGGCGGAGTCCCCGCTCTTCAGATCCGGCAGCAGGACCACAGCGATGAGCCCCGGTACGGCGACAATCAGCGGAATGATATTCTTCAGCAGGGCCCCCCAGATATACGACGCCTTGGCATCAAATTCGCTTCGCGCTCCGAGTGACCGTTGCACGATGGCCTGATTGCCAATCCAGTAGGCAGGGCTGAGGATCAGCGCCAGTCCAAAGTAAATCCCGGGCCAGGGGAACGGTGATTCGGTATCGGCCGGAAGAATCAGCGATGTACGTTCCGAGCTGGATTTCGCTGCGCCGACATCGTCAGTGACGATGGATGATTCGTTCACGGCCGCGGCTTCACGAGCATCCACTTCGGCCAGGCGAGCCCTCAGTTCTCCGACACCTCCGACCTCGATCAGTCCGAGAACGAGAATCAGCAGGCACCCCGCGATCATCACGGCGCATTGAATCATGTCGGTATAGACGACAGCGGCCAGACCGCCGACAAACGTATACCCGCCCACAAGAATCGCGGTGACGACAATGCATGCCACCTCGTTCCAGCCGAACACCGCCGACATCATCTTCGCCGACGCCAGCAGCATGATGCCCAGGTTGCACGCCATGAACAGCAGCCAGCACACGGCCATGACTGACCGCACACCGACGTTGTAACGACGTTCCAGGAACTCCGGGACGGTGTAAACTCCGGAACGATACAGAAACGGTATAAAGACAAAGGCCCCGACGATCATCGCCGGAACGCAGCCGATCCATTCGAAATTGGCAACGGCCAGACCATGGCTGAAGGCGGCGCCGCCCACGCCAATGATGTCCGTGCCGCCGATGTCGGTGGCGACCAGAGACATGCCAATGGCCCACCACGGCAGTCGCCTGCCGCCCAGGAAAAAGTCCTTCCCTGTTTTTATCCGCTTCCCGATCAGGACGCCCATCGCGATGGTACCTGCAAGGTACAGAGCGATGACCACATAGTCGGGCAGCGTCAGGGGAGTGGGAGCGGCAAGCAGCACAGTTGTTAGCCTGGCATGGAATATTACGGAACGACGAAAGTACCCAGGTTGACCTGCGACATGCTTTCAATGTGCCGGGCGATTGGGCACAATCGAAGATTCAACGAATTCACGAACGTTCTGACAACAACGGCACCATAGCGTGAATCAACAGGAGATACGAATGCATCAGCGGCCGACTCGTTTTGGAAAGCTCATCCTGATGTTGACTGTGGCTGCAGTCATGGTTCTGTCAGGACATGCGACAGCCGAGGACGCGGTTGCGACAGATGCGCCAAGGCTTACCGTGAAGAAGTGTGCGGACTTTAAAGTTACCGGAACGGGCGACGCAACAGCATGGCAGAAGGTCGAGTGGGTCGCGATGAATCGTCGGCCGACTGGCGAACACGAATACTCCACGCGCTTTAAGATGCTGTACTCGGACGCCGGTGTGTATGTGCTGTTCGACGGAAGCGACACGACTCTGACATCCACGATGAAGGAAGATTTCCTTGACCTGTGGAAGGAAGACGTCTTCGAGTGTTTTTTCTGGACGTCGGAAGATCATCCGGTGTATTTCGAATACGAAATCTCACCGTTGGGCTATGAACTGCCGATTCTGGTGCCCAATCTCGACGGACGCTTTCTCGGCTGGCGGCCATGGAATTACGAAGGCACCAAAAAGGTTCAGAAAAAGGTTTCCGCGACAGGCGGTTCCAACGAATCGTTGTCTGCCGTCACCGGTTGGCGGGCTGAAGTGTTCATTCCTTACGAACTGCTGAAGCCACTGTGCAACGTACCACCGAAGTCGGGATCTCACTGGCGGGCGAACTTCTACCGCATGGACTATGACGGTGGAACAACGACCGCCTGGGACTGGGCTCGGGTGGGCCCGAGTTTCCACGAGTTCAAAAACTTCGGCACGCTTGTGTTTGAGTAATGGGTTTCCATCTGCAGGGGGCCTGAAGTCTCAACGCCCCTGTCGCATCGCTTCTGACATAACGAAGGTTGACATGGTCACTTCAAGACTGCAGTTCGGACTACTGTTCGTCATAGCCGGCACTTTGCTGCCAGGGCCCGACGCATTCGCCCAGAAAAAACCATCAGAACCGAATGATACGCAGAGCATTCGAGAGCTGAAGTTACGGGACTGGGCACCCAGGTCGATGCTGAAGACAAAGGTCTCACGCGTCAACACGCCCGCATTTCCTGTCATTGATGTGCACAATCATCTTGGCGGAGGAGTAAAGACGCTTACCGCTGAAAGAGTGAAACGATACTTGAAGGAAATGGATGACGCCGGAGTGGAAACGGTCATCAATCTGGACGGCGGCTGGGACGAGAAGCTTCAGGAAACGGTGGCGGCACTCGACAAGTCTCACCCAGGCCGATTCCTGACGTTCACACTGATTAATCTGCGTGACTTCGAACAGGATGGCTGGACCGAACGCGAAACGGAACGACTACGAAAGAGTTTCGAGGCCGGTGCAAAGGGATTGAAGTTCCACAAGTCTCTCGGACTGTCGTACCGTGACAGAAATGAAAAGCTGCTGACGATTGATGACGAGCGATTGGATCCGATCTGGGCGCTGTGCGGTGAGATGAAACGCCCTGTGATGATTCACACTTCCGACCCGGCCGCCTTTTTCACGCCGCTGGATCGCTACAACGAGCGCTGGCACGAACTGAATGATCATCCCGGGTGGTTGTTTTACGGCGACCGCTTCCCGTCGCGGGAGGAACTGCTGGAACAACGTAACCGAGCCATCGCCAAACACCCCGAAACGACCTTCATTGGAGCCCACTTCGGCAACAACCCCGAGGACCTGGACACAGTCGGCAGGTGGCTCGATAAGTACCCCAACTTCTTCGTCGATATCGATGCACGTATTTCTGAGCTTGGTCGCCAGCCGTACAGCTGTCGCCGCTTCTTCATCAAGTACCAGGATCGCATCATGTTCGGCACGGACACCACACCGAAGGCCGACGCATATCGGCTCTACTATCGTTTCATGGAAACGGACGACGAATACTTCGATACGGCGGAGTCACACCATCGCCAGGGATTATGGAATATCTATGGCATTTTTCTTCCGGAACAGGTTCTTGAAAAAATCTATCGCACCAATGCAGCTCGGGTTCTGGGAATTCACTGACGAAGAATCGGCGCACGAAATCACCGTCAGCAAATTGGCATGGTGTTGATGCTGTTCTACAGTGTTGTGTTGAAGTTTTCAGGCCATCAAATATTTCTAATCTCGTCGTACTCGCTGACGGGTTGTTTTCTGTTCAGCGACGAACATCTCCCCACCTTAGGAATATTCTTACCATGAATCCCACCTGCCAGTTCGTGTCCGGGCACTCCTTATTCGTTGCCTGTTGTCTCAGTTTTCTCGCCTCTGGAGCGGCCGCAGCCGACGAGTACGAGCTGCACTCATTTGAGCGTCAGCAACTGACCGATGTCTACTTTTCCGAAGGTGCCAACGCGGCCGACGTGAATGGCGACGGCGTTCCTGACGTTGTGTATGGGCCCTACTGGTTCGCGGGGCCGAATTACACAACGAAGCAGGAAATCTATGAGCCGGTGCCGCAGGACACCAACCGTTACGCCGACAATTTCTTTTCCTGGTTGTACGACTTCAACGGCGACGGCTGGAATGACGTGTTCGTCGTTGGGTTTCCTGGCACACCGGCCTATGTTTATGAGAACCCAAAGGCAGACGGTTTCGGTGGCCACTGGAAAAAACATCAGGTGTTCGACTGGGTTTCCAACGAATCCCCGCAGCTGATGAACATCGTCGGCGACGAACGGCCGGAACTCGTCTGCACGCGTGACGGATTCTTTGGCTTTGCGACCATTGACTGGGAAGAACCATTTGGCACATGGACATTCCACCCGGTGTCGGAACAGATTGCTTCCAAACGGTTTGGCCATGGACTGGGCATCGGCGACGTAGACGGCGATGGCCTGGCGGACATTATTCATTTTGGTGGCTGGTTTCAGCAGCCCGATAAGAACGCCGACCGTTCACGTTGGCTGTCGCATGAAACGTCGTTCAGCAAAGCGTACGGCGGAGCCGAAATGCATGTCTACGATGTCGATGGCGATGGCGACAACGACATCATTACCAGCCATGCGGCTCACGAATTCGGGCTGGGTTGGTACGAACATGTGACCGATGGTGACGACATCAGTTTCAAACACCATTTGATCATGGGATCACATCCCTCTGAGAACAAGTATGGCGTTCTGTTCAGTGAACTGCATTCCTTGAATCTGGTCGATATCGACGGCGACGGGCTGAAGGATATCGTGACCGGCAAGACGTACTGGTCACATCACGAACAGAGTCCGATGTGGGATGCGGGGGCTGTGACGTACTGGTTCAAGCTCGTCCGCAGCAAAGACGGTGTCGACTGGATCCCTCACAAAGCCGACGGTGAAGCGAGCATTGGTCGTCAACTGTCGATTGTCGACATGAACGCTGACGGGCTGCCTGACATCGTTGTGGGAGGCATGAAAGGAGCTCACGTTCTTACTCACAAAAAGACGTCCGTGTCGAAAGCGGTGTGGCAGGCAGCTCAGCCGAAAGTCTACGAAGGTGAAAAACTTCCGTCGCTGGAAGGCGTCAAGGCTTCCCGTGGCCCAAAGTTGAAGCTTGATTCAAAGACCAGCAAGGCGATCGGCGCCATCGAAGCTGAGTCATTGAGAGTTCGAACAACAGGGGGGCAGGCACTGCCGCAGGACATGAGTAAGTTCAGAGACGACCAGTGGAGCAACAAGTCACAACTGTGGTGGACAGGTGGCCGCGTGGGTGACAAGCTGACTCTGGAACTGCCGGCGTTCACCGGAACGGTGGACGTCGACGTCGTGCTGACAATTGCCAAGGACTATGGCATCGTTCAGTTGTCGCTGGACGATCAACCACTTGGTGCCCCCATTGATCTGTTCAATGCCGACGTGGTAACAACGGGAATCCTTTCCTTCCCAAAGATCACGGTCAAAGGTGGCAAACACACGCTGACGGTGCTCATCGCGGGAACAAATCCCAAAGCGAAGAAGTCCTTCATGTTTGCGATGGACTATCTTCGAGTCAAGAAGTCCGACGGAACGTTTGTGGTGGGAATGCCGGCCGTTCAACGTTCTTCCAGCAGAATCACCCAGTCGTCGTCAGGCACCAGGCCTAAGTCGATGGCCGGTCGGGAACTGAATCTTGACTTCGAAACCGGCACTCTTGCTGACTGGACGGCCACGGGGAATGCCTTCGAAGGTCAGCCGATCCAAGGCGATACCGTCGCGCCGCGGCGACCCGGCATGAAGAGTGCTCACGGAGGGGAATTCTGGATTGGTGGCTTCGAACACCACGAAGACGGTCGGATCGGCACGCTGACATCGGCCCCGTTTGTCGTGTCGCAGCCCTATGGCGCATTTCTGACAAACGGCGGGCAGGATGAAAAGACTCGAGTCGAACTGGTCCGCGGGGACACAGGTAAGGTGTTCTACGAAATTGCCGGCACGAACAGCGAAACAATGCGGCGTGTGGTCGTCGATCTGCGAGCACACGTGGGCAAAGAGATCAGGGTTCGACTGGTGGATGCCAGCACCGGCGCATGGGGGCATCTGAACTTCGATCAGTTCCGGCTGCATGAAAAGCGCCCCGCGAAACCAACGGCACCCATGATCCAGCTGGTGCAGGACGATTATCCACACGCCGAATTGTCCGCCGCAGAAGCTGCAGCGGCGATGAAGCTGCCGGACGGATTTTCCGTGACGGTGGGTGCCGCGGAACCGGACGTGCAGCAGACGATTGCCATGGCGATTGACGATCGAAATCGCGTTTGGATTGCGGAAGCCTACGAGTATCCGATCCGCGCTAAAGGTGACGAAGGCCGAGACCGCATTCTGATCTTCGAGGACACGGACGGCGACGGAACGCTGGACAAGCGTAAAGTCTTCATTGAGGGGCTCAACCTTGTCAGCGGTCTGGAAGTTGGGTTTGGCGGGGTCTGGGTAGGTGCCGCCCCTTACCTGATGTTCATCCCGGACAGGGATGGCGACGACAAACCTGATGCCAAACCAAAGATTCTGCTGGACGGCTGGGGTTATCAGGACACGCACGAAACACTCAACGCGTTCATCTGGGGACCGGATGGCTGGCTGTACGGCTGCCACGGCGTCTTCACTCACTCCAACGTTGGCAAACCAGGGGCGTCCGACGAGGAGCGTGTGCCCGTCAACGCAGCCGTCTGGCGTTATCACCCGATCAGACACGAATTTGACGTGTTTGCTCACGGCACCAGTAATCCGTGGGGAGTCGACTTCAACGATCACGGACAGGCGTTTATCACAGCCTGCGTGATTCCTCATCTGTATCACATGGTGCAGGGCGGTCGCTATCAACGGCAGGGCGGTCAGCATTTTAACCCGTACACTTACCGTGATATCGTGACGATTGCCGACCACCTGCATTATCTGGGTGCAACTCCGCACGGCGGAAACAGCAAGTCAGATGCGGCAGGTGGTGGGCACGCGCACGCCGGGGCCATGATCTACCTTGGAGATCGCTGGCCTCAGAAATATCGCAACCAGTTGTTCATGAACAACATCCACGGACAGCGACTGAATGTTGACGTGCTGAAACCCAACGGTTCCGGCTATATCGGCAGCCATGGCCCGGATTTTCTGCTGACCGGTGATCAGGCGTCGCAAATTCTGAATCTCCGTTACGGCCCGGACGGCAATGCATGGATGATCGACTGGTATGACATGCAGGCCTGCCATCGGCGAGAGTCCAGCGTGCACGATCGCAGCAACGGCCGCATCTACAAAATCAGCTACGGTGAGCCGACAATTGCCGAAGAGTTCGTCGACATGGCCAACCTGTCCGACGTGGAGCTGGCGGAAATGGTGCTGCAGCCCAACGACTGGTATGTGCGACACAGTCGCCGATTGCTGCAGGAACAAGCAGCAAATGGAGATGTCGACGTCGCCGCGCTAAAGCTGCTGGCCGGGGTGTTGACAATGCATCCGGAGGACACGCGTCGTCTTCGAGCCGCCTGGGCGTTGCACGTGGTCAATGAACTTTCGCCCAAACTGCTGGACGCCATGTTGGACGATGCCAGCCCGTACGTTCGTGGCTGGGCCGTTCAGCTGCGCATGGAGTCCACTCCGGCAGACCTTCTGCCACGACTGTTACCCAAATTTACGAAAATGGCCCGTAACGATACTTCGCCCGTCGTCCGTTTGTATCTCGCATCGGCGGCACAGAGGATGTCTCTCGAGCAGAGATGGTCGCTGCTGGAAGGACTGACAAGTCATTCCGTTGATGCAACAGATCACAATCTGCCGCTGATGTATTGGTACGCTGCAGAACCGCTGGCTGATGTTGATGCCACCAGAGCTCTGTCGCTGGGCATGTCGGCAGGTGAGTCAATCCCACTGCTACGTGAGTTGATGCTGCGCAGAATCGGCAGCTCTGACAGTGACTCTTCATTGCATGTGCTTGTCAAAGGTCTCGGCGAGGCTAAATCGGAATCGCTGCAACTGACATTTTTGAAGGCGATTCGAACGGCCCTGCGCGGGCAACGGCGTGTGCAGGCGCCCGTCAACTGGGCCGGTATTTCGTCGCACTTGTTACAGAGTGAGAGCCAGAGCGTACGCCTGCAGGCCACAGCTCTTGGTGTAACCTTCGGCGATCCGACGGCAATGAAAATGATGCGGAGTCAGATCGCGGACGTGTCGGCGGATGGCGATGCGCGTCTTGTGGCGCTACAGTCGCTGCTGGATGCAAATGATGGTGGCCTGGTCCCGACGTTACAGGGGCTCCTGAATGCGGACGCTCCTCTTCGCGAAGCGGCCATTCGTGGTCTCGCCCAATACGACGACCGCAGTATCGCGCCGGCTTTGCTGGCGAATTATGCCAGTTTCACCCCGGATCAAAGACGCATGTCACTGGGCACGCTTTGTTCCCGATCGAATTCAGGCATCTCTCTGTTGAAGGCCATAGCAGCGAATCAGGTGCCCGGCACGGACCTGACGGCTGATCTGGTGCGACAATTACAGTTTCTGAAGAACGATGAAGTCAACTCTCTGCTGGCAAATGTCTGGGGCACAGTTCGGGAAAGCGCAGCTGACAAGCTGGCGATGATCGTCGGTTACAAAGATCTCGTCGCATCTGATTCGCACCCCACAGCGGATACTGAACTCGGACGAGCCGTTTTCGCCAAAACCTGTATGAAGTGCCACCTTCTCTACGGTGCGGGAAACAGGATCGGTCCGGATCTCACAGGATCAAACCGTTCGAACATCGACTACCTGCTAAGCAATATCGTGGACCCGAGCGCTGTCATGGCGAAGGAATATCGTGCCACGATTATTTCAACGCTGAATGGCCGAGTCGTGACGGGCCTGGTGAAGGCGGAAGACAGCAAGTCGGTCACGATTCAGACGTCGGACGCGTTGGTTATCGTCCCGAAGGACGAGATCGACGAACGCATCGAAAGCGACAAGTCGATGATGCCGGACGATCAGTTGAAACAATTCTCTGAGCATCAGACCCGTTCGCTGATCGCCTATCTGCGAGGCAAACAGCAGGCTCCGATGTTGGCAACGAAGGATAACGTTTCAGCGATCTTCAACGGCAAGGATCTGAGCGGCTGGTCGGGACGTGAAGGCCTGTGGTCCGTCGAAAATGGTGAGCTTGTCGGACGCACGGATGGACTCAGTCGCAACGAATGGATCGTCAGCGATTTGTCAGCGGATGATTTCCATCTGACCCTTGAGGTGAAGCTCATCGATAATGCGGGAAACAGTGGTGTCCAGTTCCGCAGCCACGCCAAAGAAGGAGAAGTGTCCGGCTATCAGGCCGACGTCGGCCAGGGCTGGTGGGGAAAACTGTATGAAGAGCATGGTCGAGCTCTTCTCTGGAAGAAGTCCGGTGATGAACACGTAAACGTTGGCGACTGGAATACGTACGAAATCATTGCGGAACGCAATCACATTCGCACGTTCATCAACGGTCAGCCATGCGTCGACATGGACGATCCCGAAGGTGCCGTGCGGGGTGTTATCGCCTTCCAGCTGCACAGCGGAGGTAAGACCGAGGTTCGGTTTCGAAACATCCGACTGGAAGTTCTGGCTGTGGAAATCGAGACGGACTAACAACCCGCCGAACGACCTTGCAGCAGAATACCTGGTCGTCGTCGCTTTGTTTGAGTTTGGATTTCCTTTATTTGACGACTGTCAAAACTCGCCCACGACGTGGCCGTCGTCCATGGTAAACAGGTTTTGGTAGATGTATCCGGGGCCGGGATCCGCCGCGTTGCTGTCACTGCCCGGCAATGGATTGCTGGCAATCGTCTCGCTGATGAATCGGACCGATCCATCAGCCAGGGCGAACTGAGCTCCTCCCGCGTGGGCAGACGAAGCCACTGCACGCGACTGATTCGTGTCTCCGGTCTGGCAATTCGTGGACGAGTCCAGACTACCTGAGAACGGAGTGTTGATTTCGCTGGCCGCTTCAAATCGTCTAGCCGCACCGGTGCCACACTGCTCGCCGCCAATCCAGATTGCGCCGATGCTTTTTCGATTTCCACCGGCAAGCAGTACGCGCTCTGCCACCAGCAGAGTGTTCGAGGTTCCGTCAGAGATGTCTCGAAAAACCGTGTTACTGTTCGTGTACATCAGATTGTGGCTGCCCACATAATTCGCCTTCGCGTTCATTTTGAAGAAGGGGTTCATCCGACCGCCGGGACAACTGGGGCAGACAAATGCCGCGAGGACGCGTCCTCCCAACGGATTCGACGAATTGTCGATGCTGTCGTAATTAGGGAAGCGGTCCGCCCCTTCGCTTTTCGAAACGTCCAGCTGATTCCAGAGAGTCGTCTGTTCCAGCTGCGGCAGGATCATCACCTGCCAGCCCCACATGCCATCGAAATCGTTGGCCCTGCCATTGCCGCTGGTATCCCGCCCCGAAACGGAGCCAGGCGGCAGGCGCATGTAGATGTCGTGATAGTTGTGCAGGGCCAGTGCGATCTGCTTGAGATTGTTCTTGCACTGAGTTCTCCTGGCGGCTTCCCGAGCGTTCTGAACGGCCGGTAACAGAAGGGCGATCAGAATGGCGATAATCGCGATGACCACCAGTAATTCAATCAGTGTGAAACCATTCCCCCGGTATCTCCGAGCGAACAGCATGCCCCTGCCCGTGAACGGTGTCAAAGTTTCGGTGCTGGTTGTGAAGTCAGCGTCCATGACATTCAGTTTCTGATGGCGCATGTAGGAATTCTGAAGAATTCAGTATTGATTGGGGAACGACCGTCCTTGACGCTCGCACTGCCGCTGTGGCACTTGAATCCGCTCGGTTGAGTGGGTCACAAATCAGATTAACGGTGAATCGCCACAGCCCCTGGGACACAGTATGTCGAGGTGCGAGAATAACATATCAGGTCGCCGCCGCAGCGGTCACGGAAAAGTGCGAATGTCTGCCGGATTGAAGTAATTCCGCAGTTGCTGCGATCAACGACCATATAGTGCCCTTATGTGTCCGAAGAGCGGTCACGCGTCCGAAGGATATTCGGCGGTCGTAAAGAGCGTCAGTCCACGGAGGTCACGATCCTGACCGCCTCGCACAAGACTCTGACAAGGACGCACGCCACGATGCCGCTGACGGTGTACAGATATCCATTTACATTTGTGAACGTCCACAGCGAGAACATCACCATCGCCCCCACAAATGCACCCGTCAGAGCGCCAAATGCGTTCGCTCGACGGGTGAGCACTCCCAGCACGAACAGGCCGCCGAGGACGCCCATAAACAAGCCAATGACTTTGAGGAAGGCATCGAACAACGACTTGATCTCCGGGTCCACAAAGATCAGGCCGAACAGCGTTCCGACGACTCCCATCAGAAACGTGATCACGCGAGCGGCGTTCAGGTAGGACTTTTCCGTCCGGCACGCATCGAATGGTCGCATGAAGTCGGTGACGATGGTGGTCGCGGTGGAGTTCATGCTGGTCGAGACTGTGGACTGTGCTGCGGAAAAAATGCCCGCCACAATCAAACCGGCGATGCCGACCGGCATTTCGTTGGCGATGAACAGTGGGAAAATCTGGTCCGTCGTGATGGTCGGGTCCAGCTTGTCAGGGTGCGAGCGGTAAAACGCGAACAACGCCGTTCCAATGCCAAAGAACAGCAGCGTGGCAGGAATCGTCAGCACGGCATTTGTCCAGATGGAACGAGCGGCAAGTTTCTGATCCCTGGTGGTCATGTAGCGTTGCACGACGGCCTGATCGGCCGTGTAGGACGAAATGTTCTGACCCAATGCCCCAATAACCACGACCCACAGAGCAATCTGAGCGTTCGTCACATCCCAGTGGAGGTTGGCGAAGCGAAGCTTATCAGCATCCAGAGCGACCCGCAGCGAGCCGTCGAGGCCACCGTCGGCTCCCGAGATCAACAGAATGAGCGCCAGCAGTCCGCCTCCCAGCAGAACGAATGTCTGAATGGTGTCTGTCCAGATCACGGCTTCGATCCCACCCATCGTGCAGTAGATGATGCTGAGGACTCCCATCAGCAACACTGACTGCTGCGGAGTCAGCGGCGTAGCGACGGCCAGTGCCAACCCGGTCAGCGACATGACCACGGCCATGCGGAAGACGTGAAAGAGCGTAAAACTGGCAGACCCGAACAATCGCACGCAGCGGCTAAATCGCTTCTCCAGGTATTCATAGGCACTGGTCGCGTCGATGCGCCGGTAGAACGGCAGCGCGACATAGACGCCAACGACCGCCACCACAGGAATCATGAAGTTGCCAACGGCGTATACCCAATCCTGGGCAAATGCCTTCGACGGAATTCCAGTGAAGGTCAGCGAACTGAGCATCGTCGCGAAGATGCTGCAACCGGCAGCCCACCACGGGATGTTCATGCCGCCTCGAAAGTAATCGTCGGTGTTCCTGTTCTTCCGAGCAAAGTAGACACCGACACCGACCATGGCCAACAGGTAGCCGAACAGCACGCAATAGTTCACGGTGCCGAATCCACGTTTCTGAGCGACCGGGGCAACACTCCAGACAGAAGGCGTTCGTACCCGAGGCCGAACTTCTCCGCTGGCAATGACGATGCGGCCGTCCCACATGACCGGCACGGTGGTGACATGGTTCTGCGGCATGGCACCGGTTGACGTCCACGTGTCGGTAATCGTGTGATAGGCCAATGACTCTTTGGGAAACCCTGGATGTCGGTCCTGCTGTTCGTCTGCCTGGAAGAACAGTGAACCGTCGTCTCCACCGAGCACGAAGATGTGACTTTGCCCAAAGCCGATCCCTGTCCCCGCCAGCGCCGGGCGAGGCACGTCGGCGCGCCGCCGCCATTGACCGGCCTTTGGTGTGAATTCCCACACGTCCGTCAGAAATTCGACATTATCCTGGTCCTGCCGCCGACCGCTCATGACATACACGCAATCCTCGTAGCCATTGTGTTGACTGACGGTGATGTTGAAGGCCCGCGAATCGCCCGGCCATGCAGGCAGTTGCTGCCAGACAAACGCACCGGAATCCACGTCGCTGCCGGCCGGGTTCGGCTTCTTTGACAGGTCCAGCGCCCAGAAGTTGTTCAGGGCAGATTCCAGACCGCTGTCACTTTGACCACCTGCCACATAGATCACATCGCCGACGACAACGGCCTGACCGTACGCACATGGCTGCGGCAACGAAGGATATTCAACCCGCGTAACCTTTTGAGTCGCTGCGTCCCAGCGCAGTGCAAACACTTCTTTGAAGGTCGCGACACCGTCGTTGCCGCCGATGCAGATGACGCCGTCGGGGGTGGACACCGCAGTCCCATAGCCAATCGGACCAGACAGTGTGCCGCCACTTTTCCATTCGTAACCACCGTCCACCTTCGTCAGGACATGAATCGTGTCGTGCCAGGTCTTGTCTTTGTCCCAGACCGGGCGAGCAAAGTTGGCGCCACCGGCCAAGATCAGAGCATCGTTGTGAACACCAACGAAGGGCCCCGCGACGCCCAGTTCGTCCGGTAGATCCGGCAACGACTGCCAGTCCAGAGTCGTTGCTCCTGCAGCAGGACGGGCCTCATCCTAAGCGACCGCTGACGCCGTCGACGCTACAATCGCGATGACGACGGGCGTCAGCAGTATCATTAACCGGGCAATGCGTTGATGGGACAAGTCTGCAGGTCCTTTGGGCCTCGAGCCGTTCGATTCGTGGTTGTCACTTCGTGACGGGGTTCCGTCGCCCGAAGAATGATTCCAACATCTTCGAGTTTCTTGAATGTCCGGACAATGGTTCCGCTCTTAGCCTTGCGTCCCGTGGATTCTTCATGTGCAGCGCTAACCTCGTCCATGAGTTTTTTGGAGGCCACAATTGTGGCCTCCAGGAATCCGTCACATTGCACAGCGTCGTAGCCGACCATTTGTCTCTCGGTCAGGTCCACATAATCCGCTCCTTGGACCGCACCACTCCGAAACAGCACTTTTTCATCGTCATCCAGCCCCTGAATCACGCCGAAATTGGGGGCGTACGTGAGTTCAATGATCTTTCCTGATTTCATCTGAATACCTTCGCTCTAAACGCGTGAATCGATCAGTTTGATTCGCAACGTGAATTCTTCAAGGTCGCCTTCCAAAAATCAATTTCAGCTGACGGTCAACTGCTGAAAGCCGGTCCTGCGGCCTCAACGAACGCACGACACTTATCTGTGCAAACACTGGGAAGCTCACGGAAGGCGACTACTGGCGATAGAACCGAATTCTCACTGTCTCCGCAGGACTGACGGAGACAACGTAGGTATCTGCATCGATTGGCGCAGGAGCCGCTCGACTGTGGGCTGCCTTCAGGTAGACCCACTTGTTGTCAGCGCGATACCGGGCCGAAATCTCATAAGATCTTGCTTCGTACGTTCGCAGCGAAGTGCGAAATCGGCGGAAACTGCTTTCCGGCGGGTATTCAACTGAATTGACCGTAACCCACACCTTGACATCGTCTGGTAGCTTTACCTGGATTTCAGCCATCCGTTTCGACATCGGCACGGTCTGTCGGTTGTGCACGTTCACTGCCGGCAACGTCAACGGCGGCGTTCGAGTTACGTACGATGCTGCAGGCTTTGGCCATGTGTACGAAGGAATTAAGTGTGCTGTCTGAGGAACGCACCCACTCGTCGGCACATTGTCGGAAACTTTTGGAACATCTGGCACTGGCACTGGCGACGGCAAAGTGGCATATTGCGAGTTGCGGAGTTCGCCTTCAGCCCGGACGCTGTATGAAGAAAGCAGCACCAATGCAATCAGGAGAGTAGAAAAGAAAAAACGCATGGGTAGCTCCTGGGATGTTTGTCGCAGTCAGCCTGAGCCGATGGAAGCACGGGCACACGGCCCTAAGCGTGATCCAAATATTACACTTGGTACGACTGCTATCAAATCCTAATTCTGATGAATCGCGTCTCATGGCTGAACTGGCTGTCCAACAGTGGCAGGCAGAACCCAATCGGTCTTAGCCGAAGAATCAATCCATCAGGAATAGCTGGCCCACGAAAACAAAGGGATAGCACGTGCAGTGACCAGCATCGCCGGGCAGTCGGCAGGACTAACAGAGTCACCGCGGCCTCCCGGTAGGTAAGACGACTGAAAGCACCAGCCACGTTAACTCGGCGAATACCAGAGAAGGTACTCGACATCGACTGCGTGTCCGTTTTCTGCAAGACTTGCCCGTCGTCACCTTTGCAAATGTCTGCCAGGGTGAGAACGCAGTGAATCGAATCCTCAATGCCGCATGGTCGCTGACGGATTCGAACTGATACCCGCAGATTACTGGTCCGCTGTCGTTGGTATTTCTAAGCTGGCCAGCAGACCGTATCGAAGACGCGGAAAAACATCTCCATCGCTCCAGTAACTCCGAAGAAAATGTCCCGACGACGTCGTCATAGAAATCTGCTGACACCGTGGCTGCTGCTGCCCGGTGGACTCATATTGCTTCCATTCCTTCTGTCCGATGCGGCAGGCGCGACCGCAGACCTGGTTCTGGTCATGCCTTTGCTGCATGTCATCGGAATCACGCTGATCTGGAATCGATGGGGCCGGCCGAAGGGGTGGTGGCGAATCGCTCTGGCCATCGCCGCCAACTTAACAGCGGCTGCTGTGCCGGTGCTGTTCTGGTTCGGTCTGTGGCGCTACGCCCTTCTATTGGCGGCCGGGGTCACGCTGCGCATGACCATCGCCGTGAGTGGGTTGTTCTGCGGCGGCGTGATTTTACTTTTGTGTGAAACCATTCGACGCGGAAAACTGCGGTGGCGAACCTGGGTGCCCGGCCTGCTGAGAATAGGATTCGCTGTGCTGCTGACGGTTCCGGTTCTGGAATTCACCGCCCTGCTGATTGAACGCAGCAAGTTTCAGCCGTTGCCCATGCCGGGCACTCTGGCGGCGGCAGCAGAAGGTGAGATTCGCATCGCTGCGGTGGGCGGGTCCACGATGCTCGGTTTTCCGTATGAACCGCATTACAGCATCGGTCATGTGCTGGCGTGGCAGCTGCGGCAAATGTATCCGGAACACGAAGTCCAGCTTGAGAATCTGGCCGTCACAGGAGCGAATCTGGAACAGGCGCTGGCCCGACTGGGCGATCTGAAACAGAGGCCGGATGTGATCCTGGTCTATGCCGGACACAATCAGTTCTTCCACCGACTGGAGGAACTGAGTCTGGCCCGTGCGGCATCCTGGGGAATCATCGACGACTGGATGTCATTGTCTGCGGTTTTCCGAATCGTCAATCCGCTGCTGGCTCAGCAGATGATGGTGACGGAAACGCCTGACGGTAACGGACACCTGTGCGGCCGCACTATCTGTCCGGAACATTTATTGAAGACGCGACTGAAGCGTTATGCCCGTCAACTGGAAGACTTTTCCCGCTGGGCATCACAAAACGACATTGCGGTTGTGTTCTGTTCTCCGGTTGCCGGGGAGTCTGATTTTGAACCGAACCTTTCGTTAGGCGATCCAGGTGACCTGGAAACGATGGCCGCGATCGAAGAACTGTGGTCGCAGGTTCGATCGTTGCAACAGAACAAGGAATGGACGGGTGCGCTGGATCTCTGTTCCCGCCTGATTCAGGAATACCCGGACGTTGCCGAGTTTCAATTTCGTGCGGGCGAATGCTGTCTGCAACTTGACAAAGCGGAGGCCGCACGCTCGCACTTCGAAAACGCCATTAACATGGACCAGTTTCCGATCCGAGCGTTGGATTCGTATCGGGAGGCCGGACTTCAGGCTGCCAGACAGAACGGCGTGACGTGCGTGGATACTGAAGACGTTATTCGCCGACACTCGGAGCACGGACTGTTGGGTGCACAATCCTTTCTGGACGGAGTGCACCCCAATCTCAGGTCCACCTATTTGATTGGCCGGGCGGTCACCGATGCGGCCATGACGGCTGGTGCTTTCCATCGTCACGGCACACCGAATTCCCCGCACCGCCTGACGTTTGCCGAATCCATGCAGGACCACAGCATCGAGAGCAACGTCCTGGCCGAAGCCTACGAAACGACAGTCGACGTGCTGAACCGATATTCAGATTTCAGGCCGTTCGATCGAGAACGACGGCTGAATAAAGCGGCCGAGTACGCGGCGCTGGCGGCAAAACTGCGGGATCAGAATATCGTGCCGGGCGAGGACGGGACGGAGTCACTGGACGTCGAAGTGCAATACCGGGGCTCTGATCGTTGAGCACGAGTGCATTGTCAAATCCTGTTCTTGGGGTAGCCGAAGTCGCCTGACTTTGGACGTCATAGACAAGAACTTCCAAACTCCGACGAGTTCGGCTACGGAACAACGCCAATTCTTAGACGTGACCACGCATTAGTCAGCATCCACATTAAGATTACTAATGGTGACGGTAGCGGAAGTCGCCAAGACTTTCGGCGTTTCCCCTCGTTTGCCGAAACTCGTGGCGAGTTCCGCTACCAGTAAACTTAACATGGACAGACTATAGTTAGCCAACGCCACTTTGCGGCTCAACACACGTATTCGTCGGCGTTTGCGCGACATGTGAACGGCATGGCTGTAGCCGCCGTCGCCCCCCAAAAACACCGGCGGCTAGCGCCGAGCCGCTGACAGAATGTGGCGATGTCCAATCAGACATATGTGGCGCGCACGTCGCTTCTCTGCTGAACGAATTATGTCAGCAGCTCATTGACCACACGACCGTGCACATCCGTCAGACGATACTCGCGGCCCTGAAACCGGAATGTCAGTTTTTCGTGATCAAAACCGAGTTGATTCAGCAGCGTGGCGTGAAGGTCGTGAACGTGGACCTGTTCGTCGACAACACCAAAGCCAAGGTCATCCGTCTTGCCATAACTGTGTCCTGCTTTGAAGCCGCCTCCGGCGACCCACATCGTGAACGCGTTAATGTGATGATCACGGCCAGGTAGTGATTTACGCACTTCACCCATCGGCGTACGTCCGAACTCGCCGCCCCAGATGACGATGGTGTCGTCCAGCAGGCCACGCTGCTTCAGATCTTTGATCAACGCCGCGGAAGGCTGATCAACTTCGCCACAACGCTTGTCCAATGCCGAACCAATATTCTGACCCGGGTTTCCGTGGTCGTCCCAGTCCGTGTGATACAGCTGAACAAAGCGCACGCCGCGTTCGATCAGACGCCGGGCCAGCAGGCAGTTATTGGCATACGAATTGGCCCCGGGTTCGGCACCATAAAGATCCAAAATGTGCTTCGGTTCCGACCCGATGTCCATCAGCTCCGGAGCACTGGTCTGCATGCGATAGGCCATTTCATAGGCCCGCATGCGGGTGGCGATTTCCGGGTCGCCGGTCAGGTCGAGACGCTGTTGGTTTAGATTCCCGACCAGATCAAAGAATTCGCGTTGCCGTTCCGAATTGATGCCGGCGGGACTGTTCAGATTCAAAATCGCATCGCCGGTTCCACGAAAGGGCACCCCCTGAAACGTCGTGGGCAAAAAACCGCTGGCCCACAAAGCGTTACCCGCTCGAGGACCGCGGGGGCCGGATTGCAGCACCACAAATCCCGGGTGGTTGTTCGATTCGCTGCCTAGACCATACGTCACCCATGACCCCATGCTGGGACGTCCGGGCGTCTGGAAACCACTGTTCATGAACAGTTTCGCCGGACCGTGGTTGAAGACGTCCGTCACCATTCCTCGCACCATGCAGAGATCATCTGCGACAGTGCCCAGATGCGGCAGCAGCTCGCTGACCTCCATGCCGCACTGACCATGGCGTCGGAATCGGCGTTCCGACCCCAGCAGAGTGGCTCCCTTTTTGATGAAGGCAAAGCTTTTCTCTTTGTCGAAGAAGGAATCCGGCGCGACCTCACCACTCATTTGCTGCAGTTGCGGCTTTTGTTCGAACAGTTCCAGCTGGCTGGGCCCACCCGCCATAAACAGATAGATAACCCGCTTTGCCTTCGCGGGAAAATGGCACTGTCGCGCAGATTCTGACTCGGTGGAACTTGCCGACGCCGTTTCCTGCGCCAGCAGATCCGCCAGAGCCATGGCTCCGACACCCACGCCGCAGTCGCGAAAAAAGTGACGCCGTGTGTTGTCACATTCGATATTCATGAAAGTTGATCCGGGGTCTATTCCCGAGTGACGAATTCATCGGCATTCATCAATGCTCGCGCGACGGCGGTCCATGATGCAGCGAATTCGGGGGGATACGAGTCTGCATATTCTTTCGGAGCCACCTCCATGGCGGCTGTGGGATCGGCCTTGAACTGCGTTGCCTGCTGTTGCTGAAATTCAGCGACCAGCGTGGCCTCCGCGGTCGTGGGAGACCGGGCATAACAAACCCGAAACACCTCTTCGATGCGGTGTTCGTTGGCTGCCGCATCTGTACCGTTTGCAATATTCAACAGTCGATTGGCCAAACCCTGAGCCATCTCGAAAAAGGTTTTGTCGTTGGCCATCGTCAGCGATTGCAAGGGAGTGTTAGAACGCGGCCGCCGAGTGCAGACAGACTGAAAGTCCGGGGCGTCGAACGTTGTCAGCATTGGATATGGTGCGCTGCGGTAGAAATGGGTGTACAGGGCGCGGCGGAATCGATCGTCGCCGGCAGAGGTCGTCCACGTTTTCTTTGTCTGGGTGAATGCGTAGACGCCTTCCGGTTGCGGCGGTCGCACGCTCGGGCCGCCGATCTTCGGACTTAACAGTCCGCTGGCGGAAAGGCCGATGTCGCGAACGATCTCGGCATCAACTCGCAGCCGATTCTGTCGACCGAGCAGCAGGTTTCTCGGATCAGCCTCATCCAGATCCAACCGCCGATGCGACGCCTGCCGATACGTTGCCGAAGTGACGATCAATTCGTGCAGCGTTTTCAACGACCAGCCGGACGACATAAATTCGTTCGCCAACCAATCCAGTAATTCGGGGTGCGTTGGATAAGACCCCTGGGTGCCAAAGTCATTTTCTGTTTCCACCAGGCCCCGACCAAAGTAGCGCATCCAGACTCGATTGACGGTAACACGTGCTGTCAGCGGATTTTCTTTGCTGACCAGCCAGCGTGCGAGTTCCAGGCGATTCTGAGCATCGCCGGTCAGCGGTGGCAGCACACCGGGAACGTCGGGTTGCAGAAGTCCGGTGTCTTTGTCTTTCCGCAGAAAATCACCTCGAATGTGGATGTACGTTTCCCGTGCCTTGTCCAGTTCCCGCATGACCATCGTCTTGACCGTACGGCCCAGCCCGATTTTCTTCCGCAGCTCACTGACATGCGATGTTGCGCGGCGCTGTGCTACGTCCGCTTTGGTGAATTCGGCGGCGATCAGCTTCTTGTGTTCGGCCGTCCGTTTATCCGTGGCAACATCCAGCGCCGCCAGCAATTCTTCATGCAATACAGAAGCGGGCGCCGTGCTGGATGCGTCCACGGCAAAACGACCAATATTGTAGTTCGCATTGACTTCATGCCGCAGAATCACCGTCAGAGAACCTGAGCCGAATGGCAGAGGCTCCGCAAACACAAGATGCGCCTCGTGCGGCGCGTTCATCTTCACGCCGGCGCGGGATCCTTTTCCGATGTTAATGGCCCAGCCAGACTTCGCGCTGCCGTTGATGATGTTGCTGACAGGATGTCCAGGCTGAGAATGGTCCGACTGAACATGGTTGATGGCCACAGGCTTGTCACCGACAAGGACCTCAACGCGCGACAGCACAAAATTGCCGTTCCCAGCATGGCCTGGACCGTTCTTCGGCAGACTGTCGTGAGGCAGGACTCGCAACCGCAGAGCAGCAACGGGATCATCTGTCGGCGGGAACCGCACGGTATACGTTTCCATCGCTGCACCCTGCCCGGCGAGGATCGAATGATCATCCAACGTCTGCAGCTTCGCCCCGCCGGCCGCGTTCAGTTCGGTGGCGACCAGTGATTTCCAATCGGCCCGCGGTTGCTCGGTGCGTGCGACCTGTATTGTCTGTTCCCATGCCGCCTGGCGTTTCGATTTCGTCTTCGTCAGTTTGGAAAACTCGGCTTTCGCATCAACCAGCTCCGCCTGCAGTTCCGGATCAATGTTTTTCAGCAGCAGCTCGCCTTCGCTAACGTCCACCGTCGGGCCGACATTGTTCACATCAACCGTGTGATTGAAGAAGGCAAAAAACTGATAAAACTCTTGCTGGCTGATCGGATCAAATTTGTGGCTGTGGCATTGAGCACATCCGAGGGTCAGGCCCAGCCAGACAGCTCCGGTCGTGTTGACTCTGTCGACAACCTCTTCATTGCGAAACTGTTCATTATCCGTGCCACCTTCCTGATTGATCAATGTGTTGCGATGAAATCCCGTGGCCACGAGTTGCGGCTTCGAGGGATCCGGCAGCAGGTCACCAGCAAGTTGTTCGATGGTAAAGCGATCAAAAGGCATGTCATCATTGATCGCACGGATAACCCAGTCACGATACGGCCACATCACCCGATCACCATCAATCGTGTATCCGTGCGAATCCGCGTATCGAGCCTGATCCAGCCAGTATCGCCCCCAGCGTTCGCCGTAATGCGGACTGTTGAGCAAGTCCTGCACGAGCGCCCTGACAGCGGTCTCAGAATCCCCTGCGTAGTGCGCGGCAAACGAATCGACAGCACCGGGGTCCGGCAGAAGTCCGATCAAATCAAGATACGTGCGTCTGATCAGCGTGCGTGCAACAGCTGGCGGCGACGGACTCACCCCGTGTCGCTGCAGTTTTTCGAATACGAATCGGTCGATGGGATTCTGTACTTGCTGCGTCCACTGCGGGTCAACCGTCGGAGGCTCGACATCCGCAATGGGCAGAAACGACCAGTGTTCCTGATAGGTCGCTCCCTGATCGATCCAGGCTCGCAACAGAGCGATTTCGCGGGCGTTCAGACTCTTGCCCGTTTCCACCGGCGGCATTCGCTCGTCGGGATCCTCAGTAAGAATCCGTGCCATCATGCTCGAGTGATCCGCCTGGCCTGCCACGATGGCCGCATTTCCATCTCGATCTGCGACGGCACTCTTGCGCTCGTCCAGCCGCAATTCCGCTTCCCGAGCTTCTGAATCCGGTCCATGACACTGAAAACACTTGTCCGAGAGGATCGGGCGGATGTCGCGATTGAAGTGAATGACAGTTGCTGAGTCGTCAACTTCCTGCGCCGAGGTGGCGCTGACTGACGCCGGCAACAGGCAGAGCATCGCGATGATTGGAAGTCGACTGGTCATGATTTGGTCGGATCGCCGGTGGGACTGTCAGGCAGGAATCGTCGTTCGCCGTGCGGCCACCGCTGCAGCGAGACGTAAATGAAGGCTGATGATTGTATCCGAATGCCCGGCTGCAATCAGCTGTTCTCCCGGAATTGCGATGAGATGCTGCGGAGCAAGGGGATTGGTTCGGACGCAACAACTCAATACGAAACCGGCACGTCGTCTGCACCACAGGCAATGTCGGCCATCGTGCTGCCACACGCCGCTGACCATGTACTTGTGGCCTGGGCCGGATTTGACGAGAATCCCGGCCAGTTCAATATCAATCCGAGGAATCCATGCTCGCTGACGCCAACGTGTTACTGACCCTTGCGGTCATTCTTATCGCCGGAACCGTGTCTGGCAATCTGGCAAAGCTGCTGCATTTGCCGTCTGTGACAGGACAGATTGTGGCCGGCGTCCTGATGGGAGCTTCGGTCTTTAACGTGCTGACCGAGGAAAGCCTGCATTCGCTGCAACCGCTGGTCGACTTCGCATTGGGGCTGATGGCTGTCGCCGTCGGCACTCATCTGAATTTCAGTCGCCTCAAAGTCGCTCGGCGCCGCTTGTTGATGCTGTTGCTGCTGGAAGCGACTCTGACGCCGCTGATTGTGTACAGCGGACTGATAATCTTTACGGACATCACGTCGTCAACAGCTCTGCTGCTGGCGACCCTTGCGATTTCCACGGCTCCGGCCACAGTGCTGGCCATTGTCAAGGAGACGGCGTCCAAGGGATCGTTCGTTATGACGTTGCTGGCTGGCGTCGCGCTGAACAATCTGGCGTGCATCATCCTGTTTGAACTCGCCAGAACAGTTGCCCGGACCGCCGTCGCTCCGAACGCCTCGGTCAACTTTATGGTCCCGTTGGGGGCGATCTGCCAAAGTCTGCTGCTGGGATTTGCAATCGGAGTTCTGTTAATTATCGTGACACTTCGAGTTGTTCGGACCGATCGATTGTCGGCGTTATCACTGATCGCCATTTTGTTAACGACTGGTCTGACGGAGTATCTGGAGTTGTCTGTGCTGCTGGCCTGCCTGTGTATGGGCATGACGCTGACCAATCTTACACCCGACAAAGAAGAAATTGGGCACCAGGTTTTTGACAGTTTCGAAAGCGCGATCTTCGCCGTTTTCTTCACAGTCGCGGGCATGGAGCTTCGCTTCGAATCACTGGCGATGGGCGGACTGCTGGCGGTGATCGCGTTCGCAGGTCGATTGATTGGCAAGGTGACGGCCGGTCATATGGCCATGAGACTTGCCGGTGCAACACTGCGGTTTCGCCGCTGGATCGGGCTTTCGCTGATCCCCCAGGCCGGTCTGGCAGTCGGTTTAATGTTGCTGGTAACCGAAGACCCTGCCTTTGCTGCGATCCGCGAATTGTTCCTGGCCGTCGTGCTGGCCATGGTTCTGTTGAATGAAACGACCGGACCAATCCTGACTCGAATGGGGCTGAAGAAGTCCGGTGATTTTGGTCGTGACCGCGCTCGAATTCTGGACTTCCTTTCTGAGCACAACATCACAACCGAATTGGCAGGTCCGGACAAGCAGACCGCCATTCGGCAACTGGCCGCCCTGACTGTCGACGTGCACAAGCTGTCAATCGATGCCGAGACGCTGTTTGAAGCCGTGATGGAAGGCGAACGACGCTCGTCAACGTGCGTTGGCGAAGGTCTGGCCCTGCCACACGCTCGACTGGATGTGGGTGAAAAAATCATTGGAGCGATGGGGATCAGTCGCACGGGGCTTTCACTGGCGACGCCCGATCACCGTCCCGTACACTGTATGGTCCTGATCATCACGCCGACATCAATGCCGGAACGCCACTTGGAGGTCCTGCAGGCTCTGGCCGCGTCCATTGGGCGAGACCGTTCCATTCAACAGCAACTTTACCACATTGATTCGCCGGCGCATGCTGACGAACTGCTGCACCTGGATCAGCAGTTCGAGGACTGGAATTACTATCTGGAAGACGCAGAGTAGCCTGGATCGAATTGAATTCCTTGTGAGTTTGGAGGCCGGAATCACGTGCAACAGAACACCATCAAGAGTTTACGCGACCTGAGTCAGTCTCGCTGCGACGGGCTACAGACGCGCCGCGGTCTGCTGCAATCCGGAATGTTCGGCCTGAGTTGCCTGATCGGGCCGGTGGTCGTCGGCGGCCAGCCGTCAGGCAGATCACACGACGACCATCTGCTGCTGGGCTTCAGCACCTACGGCATGAAGTCTCTGAAAACCGAAGCGGCCATCAGTCACATTGCTCGCATCGGGTTTGATTCGGTGGAAATCACGGTGTGGCCAGACTGGGACGCAGCACCAGCCAATATGTCAGCGACACGGCGTCGCACCGTGCGAACGCAGTTGGCGGACAGTGGATTGCGTCTCACGTCATTGATGGAACACATCGCTCCGAGTGACAGCGACACACAGCACGCCGCGCATCGCACCCGTCTTGCCAGCGTTTTTGAACTTTCGGGAGATTTGTGTCCGGCGCAGCGGCCGCTGGTGCAGACCGTGCTCGGTGGCGGTCAATGGGAACAGAAACGTCAATTGCTGCGTGATCGCGTCGGTGACTGGCTTGACCTGGCGACCGAGCATCAGACGGTTCTGGCGATCAAGCCACATCGCGGTGGCGTCATGTCTCGCCCCGAGGAAGCTGTATGGCTGATCGAACAGCTCGGACAGTCCAAATACCTTCGTATTGTCTACGACTACAGCCACTACGCTTATCGAGACATGTCGCTGGAAGACACAGTGAGGACCGCTTTGCCCTACCTGGCTCACGTCGCCGTTAAAGATGCCGTCAAAGAAGGCGATCGGATCGTATTTAAGCTGCCGGGGCAGGCGGGCACAGTTCCCTACGCACAGCTGCTGAAACGCCTGTTTGAGGGTGGTTACCGAGGCGATATCAGCTGCGAAGTCAGCGGCATGGTCTGGAAACAACCCGGCTATGATCCCGTGGCCGCAGCAGAAGCCTGCTACCATTCCCTGGCTGGCGCCTTCGCTGAAGCGAAAGTGCCTCGACCTTAGTGAACGTGAGTAAACCTCGCCAGGAGAGGTTTTTATTGTTCTTACGGACATACGCACAGCTTGCCCAAACCCGCACGCAGTTTGGGGACTGGCATCGCCCATCAGATTTATAGAAGTGTTTCCAGACCAGATGGTCAGGTAGTGTTGCTATTACGCGCCCTTGCGGGTAGCGTCACCAGATCTGAGTTTGATACGGGCTCAATATTTGAGTCGTTTGGACCGTTTGGTGTGGTTTACAGTATTCTGGAAGGCGTTCGCGTCCGCTCTGGAGTTCTGCTGCAGCATTCCTCTTTTGATGAAATTCCGGTTTTCAAATTCAGCGTTTTAAACGCTGCCGTGTGGCAGCAACACAGGTGTTTTGGTAGCTGAAAAGCTCAAGGGTTTTGTGAGAATGAGTAAGAATATTTTTGTCGGTAGTTTGGCATGGGCAACTACCTCCGAGGGACTGGAGCAGGCGTTTGCTCAATTTGGCGTCGTGACTTCGGCCAAGGTCATCAGTGACCGGGAAACCGGACGATCCAAAGGATTTGGATTCGTGGAGATGGAGTCTGGTGGCGACGAAGCCATTGAAGCTCTGAACGGTGCAGACATGGACGGTCGGCAGATCGTCGTTAACGAAGCTCGTCCACGCGAAGACCGCGGTGGCGGTGGTGGCGGTGGCGGTGGCCGAGGCGGCTACGGTGGTGGCGGTGGCGGACGCTACTAAGAAGCAGATTCCCTCAGGAATCTGAACGTACAGACGTTATTCCTGATTCAGGAATCGACGTGATCAGCAAGGGTGGCGCGCCAATACGGCACGTCGCCCTTTTTTTGTCACGACTGGTCTGTCAACGGACGGTGGTACTGTACGCCGGCAAAACCCACGATCGTGGTGCTGGAGTTGGAGGCCGTTGGGGACAGCGCGGACAAACTCCGTCGTTTCCAGGCCGCATGCCTGAATAGCCTTTCAGACATTGAGAGTGCCGCTGCAGGACGTGCTGGGTCGGTACGCTGCTGACGCGGAAGTTTGCTTTCTGTTTGATCTGCCCTGACCGCGTGCACGTTAGCAGCGACATTTCCGGATATGCTGCCCGCTGCAGAATCGGCAACGGATTCCCTGACAGATACAACACGCAATGGCCGCTTCACTTTCATTCGACAACACCCCGTTTGGCGATTTTGTGTTGATTCCGAACGGAAATCCGTTCACATTCTGATCATCGGCGGCCGTCTGTCCTCTGACAAATTGTGGCCGCACCGCTATCGCCCCGCCCTATATCTGCCCCGAAACGATCGCACTCCAGGAAAATCCCATGAGGCTAGTCTCCACCGTCGCGATCTTTGCACTGCTGGTATTGTGTCTGCCGGGCGCAAATGCCCAACCGCCCAGCCGTGACGGGGGAAGAGGCGGAGGAGACCGAAGCCGCTTTGGAGGACGAGATTCCGGAGACCGAGGAAGTCGTGGCGGTCCGTCCGGAGGCTTCGGCAGTCCACTGGATCAAAACGGCGACGGACGCATCGATCAGAATGAACTGAATAATCTTCCTGAGGGCCTTCGGCGGGCGATGGAGTCTCGGGGCGTAAAATTGCAACCAGGCTTGTCGGTGGAAAACTTTGGCAACAGCATGCGGCAGCAATTCGAAAGAAGCCGTGACAGAGGTGGTGAGACACCCGGTGAGCGTCGCCCGGAGGACCGTCCTGATGAACGATCGAGCGGAAACAGGTCTCAGTACAAGCCGCCTGCTCCATTTCGTGCCCGGCAAACGGCACGATTAACCGTCGACCTGCCCCCCAAATACAGCGAACTGGATACGGACTTTGATGGTCAGGTGGGGCTGTACGAATGGATTACAGCTCGACGTGAGAACCTGCAGCAGTTCGATGACATCGACATCGACGTTGATGGTGTGCTGACACCCAGAGAACTCAAGCTCTATGACGAAGTCTCTTCCGGTGGAAGTCCGCAACTGGCCTCATTTAAACGACCTCGCGTGACCATCATCGGTGGGCCGCACGCCACATCAGTCGCCAGAAGCAGCAAGGGGCGTAACGGCAAGTCACACCTGTCGGAAGAAGCCAGAGAAAAGCACGCGGACTTTGCGAGCACAAAGGCGTTCCCGTACATCGACGTCAACAAAGACGGCAGGATCACAATGGAGGAACTGCAACGCGACGAAAAGACCAAACGCATCATCCCCATGTTCGAAAAAGCGGGGATTCGGGTCGAATCGATGTCGCAGCAGGAATTCATGGACCGCTGGATGAGAGCTCAGGAATTCTATGCGGCGCAGAAGGCTGAAGGCCAGGACGACAGGAAGCGGTAAAGACGGCCCGTACCGAAGGGCAGTATACGTCGATCGCAACCAACAGGCCACAATCGATGCGTGCAGAGTCCATGCCCAACCTACGGGTGTGATCGGTGATCCGCAGTTGATTTTTAGCGGGGTGGAGGAAAACGGGG
>JAPYTO010000039.1 GCA_029941865.1 Fuerstiella sp.
TTCCGCCATGGATGGCTAATCGCGACAATCTGCAACAGGAACGAAATACCTTCGATCCGATCCCCGTCATTCGCGACAACCTGCTTTTTCTGATCGCGATGCTTAGTCTTGGTTGTCTGCACGTCTCCAGGCGAGATTACTAGCGGTCCGGTTTCTTTTCTGTGGGTGAGTCAGGGACGCCAGTATCTGCGTGAGCAAGGGCCGCTGCCAGCTGTGGCGTCTGAAGCGTTCGAGTGATGCGAAACACTCCGGCCGGACCGTTGGGATGGCCCGCGTAAATGAAAATGTGCTGCACACCCCGTTTAACGTCGACCACTGCACCTGCGGGATGAAAGCCGTCGGCGGTCGAATAGAATTTGCCGGTGATCGCCAGCAGGCGACATTCGCGACGCCACTGACCGGTCTTCCAGGCTGCTGGATCCATGCTCCACAGCCAGAGTTCCATCCGATGTCGCTCTGAACGCACAATCTCAAAGCGTTTGGTGACGGGGTTGAAGGAAAAGTCGACGGTATCTACCAGCCGCGGATCCTGAAGATTCGTATCGATGACAACGGGCGATTCACCCGGCAACCAACTGATCTGTTTGTGAGCACGGACTTTTTTCTGATCTCGCGTGACAAACAGGTAGCGTCCTTCGTGAAAAAGTGTCGCTGGTTCGTATTGAGGAAACCCGACGTCGTGCTCCTCAACCTTCCATGTCGCCCCGTTATCAGGTGAACTCAATGCCACCAATCGGTTACTCAGTTTGTGATACGAATTCGCCTCACCGAACCAGTTGCCGAAGACCAACATCCCATGCGACGAATGATCCAGAATCCGCGGCCCAAGATTGACAATCTCGTGTGGAAAGTTGTCGTCCCTGAGCGCATTTGAGAAATGCCGCCACGTTTGGCCGGCATCCTGCGACCGAAATACACCATGGTTGTTCATCGCCACGACCGCACCGTCTGAAGTCGTGCCGATAGAGTGTAGATGCACTTTGTAGCCTGCGGTGGACTTGTTGTCCTTCTGAAATTTCGCGCGATGCGAGAGCGGTACGATGCCTCCGCGATTACGGTCCTCCGGCCGCATGCAATCACGCAGATCAAACGGTTGCGACCATGTCCTGCCGCCGTCTTTGCTGCGAAGCACAATGCCGTAGGACATCGTTGGGTCAGGTTGACCTGCGCCTTTGGCGTTGTGTCCGGGAATGCGCCGGTGCATCACCACAATTGTGTCGCCCGTCATCGTGGCGATCGGCCAGCCAAAGTGATTGCAGTCACCCACGGATTCCGACGGCAAATGCACGGGTGCAATTTCCATCAGACCGAGCGATTTTGATGTCTTCAATTGGCTCGCAGCAGCGGCTGTGAGCATGGGGAGTTGTGTGGCACGTTTTCCTGTCACGTCCGCGGCATGCGTCGTCGTTCCGCAAATGGACAACACCGCCGTTGCTGTCAGGATCATGTGGAGCAACGCGATTCGAGCAGCGACACCGGTTTCTGACCAGGTTTTCCTGACGATGCTCATGCGGATCATACAGTGGCGTTCCCGGAACTGCGCCAATTTCAGGGAATCAGATTCAGTTCGATCGAATGCACGTCGATCACACGTGTGCCGACAAGGTCGAGGGCACTGAGGCGAAGTTCGCCGTTGCCTTTGCGAAGATTCAGTGTGCCGAGTCTCAGCGGAATGAAGTCCTTCACAAAGTAATGTGACCTGGCGACTCGTTCTTTGGACTTATCGTATAACGGTGGGTTGAACACCTGCGTATTTTTTTCCTGGACGGCCTCTGCCCCTTCTGCCGCCAGCTGAATGGTCGCATCTTCGTTGCCGGCCGCACAGGTGTAATAGACGGTTGCTGCGTAGTTGCCGGTTTTCGCGACATCAACCTGCCAGCTGATGTAGTCTTCTGTGCTGGTCCAATTGGTGAAGAATGAGTTGTTCGGGGCTTTGGAACTGCGTTTGATGGTTCCGTGCTCCACACCGTCTCTGGCCGGCAGCGTTGTCGAAGGGCCGTAGCCGACATGAAAAGGTCGGGCAACGCTGGCTTCGAAGCAGACCTGCATTTCTTCCCCGTGTTGCACAGCCTGTTGACGTAGTTCCGACGCCAGTTCCGAATGTTGATCGGCGACGTTGTTCCGCTGACCCGGATCGCTGGCGATGTCGAACAATTGCCCCGCCGCATCAAGCCGAAATCGCTGAGTCCGCACGCTGACCTGATTCTTTCTGATGGAAAACAACGAACGTGGCTCCCACTTCGCGTTTTCCTGCAGCAACAGCGGAATGAGACTTCGGCCGTCCAGAGGTTTGCTTTTCTGAAGTTTGATGCCCGCCAGATCGATCAACGTTGGCAGCAGATCAATGGCCCCCGCGATCTGCGGAATGGTGGCACCGGATGGAATGTGTCCTGGCCAGCGAATGAAAAACGGAACACGCAGTCCGCCTTCGTCGATGGATCCCTTCCGTCCTTTCATACCGCCGTTCCAGCGATATGAATTCGGGCCGTTGTCCGAAAAGTAGATCACGATCGTGTCATCACGCAGTTTCAGGTTCTCCAGTGTCGTCAGCACACGCCCGACATTCCAGTCGATGTTTTCGCACAGCGCCAGTGCGGCGCGAGTCATCATCACGTCTTCCCGATCAGGATCCCGGTGCTGCATCGCGGGATCTTTGTCTTTGAACTTCTCGTAGAAACGATCCGGCACCATCATTGGAGAATGAGGTGTGTTCAGCGGGATGTAACAGAAAAATGGTCGATTCTGGTTTGCTGTGATGAACGAGATCGCGTGGTCCGTAAAGTCGTCCACGATAAAACCGTTTCCACGCACCCGCTCTCGGTTGTGATCCAGTGGCGGACTGAAGTAGTGACCCCAGTGTCCGGACGTGAAGCCATAATATTCATCAAATCCGCGATCATTCGGGTGCAGCGGTGGTTGTGTGCCGTTGTGCCATTTTCCGAAAGCGCCAGTGGCGTAACCAGCGGCGCTGAATTGGTCGGCGATCGTCGTTTCTTCTGCGTTCAGCCGACCTTCGCCGCGGCTGACTCCACTGACGCCAGTGCGAGGATAATAACGTCCGGTCAGGAATTCCGCTCGTGTGGGTGCACAAACCTGGCAGACGTAGAAGTGCTGTACCGTAGCACCGTCGCGGGCAAGGGTGTCAATGTTGGGAGTTGCCAGATTCGTATTGCCGCTGACTCCCAGATCGCCCCAGCCCTGATCGTCCGTGAGAATGATCACGACGTTTGGCTGGCGAGCCGTCGCCGGTTGCGAAATGGCGAATGCATTGATCACGCATATCGTCGCGATGATTGCTGTGATTGACTTCATGGTTTTGGTTCTTGTCCAGGTGTGGGGGCTGGCTGGCGTCTGTCAAATTGGAATGGATTGGCCAGGTCGCCAGTGACTTTCACCTGCAACGGCGGGGCGATGCCACCCTGGTCGACCTGGACACGCAGGATGTTCTTTGCGGCAAACGGGCGATCGTGAATCCAGACGTGTCCATCGCCGTGCAGGTACAGAATCGGTTTGCCGAAATCCTGTGCGTCTTTGTTGAAAGGCTTGAAGAAATCATTGTGCTTCGGGGCCGGTTTCGCATGACCGAAGATGACCATGCTGCTGACGTCGGCGCCAAAGAGACTCAGATTGCGACGTGTCCACTGCAGGTCATCCGCGTGTCGCTGCTTCCATTCGGCCGGATCATGGATCAACCCACCAACGATGTTCAGCCCGATGAATAGCACCCTGTTCTTCACAAATGAAAAGTTTTCCTCGCGTTCCAACTGTCGAAACACGGGCAGACGATGCTGCCAATGCTGATCGAACCGCATGAAATGTTTATCCCAGAACTCCCACGCTTCCGCCGGATTCGTGCAGTCGTTCCATTCATTGTCACCGGGAATGATAAACACGGGGGCGGTGGCCTGTCGCAACATGCCAGCCACCTTAACGTAAACAGCTTCGTCACACGGAGCAGCGCCTCCTTTGATATCGCCCACGTGGACCACGAATTCCGCGTCCTGTGGCAATTCCGCCACCTGTTGCGGAAGCAGCACATCTTCGTGAGGCGCATACGGCACGTCGCCCATCGCATAGAATATGACGGGGTCGTGTGCCAATTGACCAGCCGTCGATTGGCCCTGTGCCACTGCGGATACAGCAATCGTCAGTGCCAGGAACGCTCCGGCCTGGAGAATGTTCGTCATCATAAACGTCAAGTCCTTCGAGTCGGCAGCAATGCCGATGATGTTGGTGCTGCCGGACCGAAGCGATGGATTCGCTCGGCGACCGTAGCTACGCTTTGTTATGAAAATACGTAATGTTTAAATTGAGTTCAGCGATCAACGGGAGCGGATGTTTTCGTTCCTCGCAACAACTCGCATGGTCCGAGGCACCCGCCTGGTGTTGCATCCACATTACGTTTACTAATGCTGACGGTAGCGGAAGTCGCCCGGACTTTCGGCGTTTCCCCTCGTTTGCCGAAACTCTGGGCGAGCTCCGCTACTGGTAAACTTGACATGGACAGACCACTAGATGGATTCTGAGAAGCTGTTATCGGTCTCCGGGGGGCTTCGGTCAAGTCGCTTCATCCCGCGGGGCGTGGTTTTTGTCGACAGCAGTCATGTGAATGTAGAACCAACTGTTGCCGTCGCTCGGTATCCCTTCCTGCTAGGGCCGAAAGACTTCCAGGCGTCTGGCGGTGTTTTCCACCAGCCCGATATCAATGGCACGGTCAGAAAGTTGGTGCAGCGCAGCCCGTCCGGAATCGCCCAGATCCACTGTCCAGTCGTTGACGTACAGATCGACATGTTTCATCAATACTTCATCGTCAAATTCCTGAGCGTACTTCCGCATGGTGGGTAACGGTGCGTTGCGATCGGCCAGCGCGAAGTGCAGTGAGTCCTGAATGACGGCCTGGACTTTCGCAGTGGTTTCCGCCGGTAACGTGCGTTGAGCCACAATGCCTCCGAGCGGGAGCGGGCAGTTCGTTTCCTGTTCCCAACGCGTGCCGAGATCTACGACCAGCCCCAATCCTTCGTTCTGCCAGGTGAAACGGCCCTCGTGGATGCACACACCGAAATCGGCCTGCTGGCGTTTCAGCAGCGGCATGATTTCTGAGAAGACGACGTGCTGGATTTGGGTCGTGTTGGCGTAGAACAAACGAAACAGCAGAGCCGCGGTCGTGTGTTCACCCGGGCAGAGTGTTACCTGTTCGCTGTTGCCTGGCGTAGCAGTCTGCTCAGCAGACAGCAACAGTGGTCCAACGCCAAATCCCAGCGCTGAGCCACACGGCAGGACGACGGTCGTTTCGGCCAACAGCAGTGCGGCATGAAAGCTGGCTTTCGCGACGTCGAAGTCACCCACAAACAATCGGTCGTTCAATTGCTGGATGTCGAGCAATTCAACATCGAATTCAAGGCCACGCCAATCAACCAGCTGATTCATCAACGCGTGAAACGTAAACGTATCGTTGGGGCAGGTCGAAATTCCCAGGCGGATGATGTCCGTCATGCCAAAGTCTCAATGATCAGTTCGGCCGCCGCGGCCAGAGCTTCCCGAATCTGCCAGTTTTCTTTGTTCCGGTCTCCGGCGTTGTTTGAGATTCCACGAACAATTTCGACCGGAACATCGCAGATCCTGCCCGCCAGCGCGGCCGAAAACCCCTCCATGTCCTCGGCCGCCGCCGCGGGAAATTTTGCCAACCGCAGATCAACGTCCGACTGTTGTGCCGACGCTGCACAGACCGTCAGCAACATCCCGGCGTTGGGCTCGCGGGGACTGCTTCCGGTCGTCAGTTGTATAACGTCACCGATGCGATCTTCTGCGGACCCGGCCGGTGCGTCCCAATGCGGCCAGTCCATTTCGCCCGCGGTCAGAAACTGCGGGCCAGAGCCCGCTCCAATCCCAAACGCTGCGACTTCAGAAAACCAATACGCATGTCCGATCTGCAGGCGATTATTAAAGGTGCCTGCGATTCCGGTCAGGACGATTCGTTCCGGACTGTCGAGCGACAGAAACTGTGCGGCACGGGCGGCGGCGGCGATGACTCCAAAGCCACAGCATTCCAGCGCAACCGACGATAAATCGATTTTGGATTCCAACGCACCGCGAAGAATCGTCAATTCGAACGGAGTTGGAGCAAGAATAAGAGTGGTTGGCATGGGAGGCTGTGATGTGTTTGATCTGCCCCACCGACGCGGGGTGGCCATCGTTGAGTCAGGACGTCCGAGTAGGGAACGCTCGTTCTCACATGTGGCTTGCTTTCGCATACCAGAATCAGGACCGGGTGTTTCAGGCAACCGTCATTGTCGTCGGATCATAACAGTGTCGCTGTCAAATGCCTGCTATGGTGTCCAGATGGTCGCTGACTTCGGCTGGTCGTTCGTGCGTGGGCGGCGACGGGCTTTCATTCGGATGTACGGCGGGACAAAGCGGCCTCGGTAGCCGTAATGGGTCACAGCCGCTTCGTAGTCAGCACGGACGGGTTCGCGCACGTCTTCAATAATCAGACCGCTGCGGCATGCTCCGCCCAGCAAATCCTGCAGGCGATGCAGGTATTCCGTGGCTCCGTTTTCACGATACGACTGATCGATCTGACGTGGCAGTGGGCCCTTGTGGTAGTATTCGACGCCGATGACAAACTGATGGCGTTCGTTGCGATGGCTGATCTGCAGACTGGTGGGTTGTTTGTGCTGGCTGATGTAAATCCCATCGTCGCGCAGAACTCGAGCGATTTCGGCATACATTGGGCACAGGTCCGGGATGTAACAACTGCTGACTGGCTGGTGCACGATGTCGAAGGCAGAGTCGTCAAATATTCGCAGGTCATCCATGGAGCCCTGAGCTGTTTGGATGTTCAGGCCTCGACGAGCAGCTTCGCGTTCATCCAGTTGAAGCATGGAGTCGCTGACATCGACGACGGTGACGTTGGCACCCGCGACGGCATACAACACCGACTGCCACCCACCTCCTGACGCCAGGCACAGCACATCGAGTCCGGCCACGCTGTGCGGCAGCCAGCCGCGGCCATCCAGGACTTTCAATGGATTCCGGCACTCTTCGTCTGTGGCAACTTTGGCAAACAGGCTGCCGTTGTCGGCCAGACTGTTCCAAACCCTGCGATTGGTTGTTTGATAATCGGCAGACACGTCTGTTATTGAGCGTTGAAAGGAGCGTTGACGGCAACGGCGGCTGAGGGCAAACCCGATCAGTGGGCGTGCAATCGGTGGCGCAATCCGGACGTTATATCCTGGGTAGGTGGGTCAATCCTCATCTGTCGTGCGATTTACTGGAACATTCGGCACAACGGGAACCGCGAGATCCTGACAAACGAGCCGAATTCATGTCTCGACACGAACCCGTGAGGTAGCCTGCAATATGCATTCGGTGGAAGCCGGTGCACGTCTGTTACGATCTGCACAGACTATTGATTGTTGCGGAGAAGTTTTCACATCAAAGTTTTGCACCTCAGGAATTTTTCTTCCTCGCAGCGAGTCCCCAGACCCAAAGATCCTGGATTTCCTTATGTTCTGTCCCAAGACTAAATCACGACGAACAGTTGCGTGCCTGGTTGTGGTCGTCACGCTGCCCATCTCAACGGCCGGCAGTGCACCGCCAGCGAAATTTTCGGGCCGACCATCAGACAACACACAACACTCTGCGGAGGAGTCCGAAGAGTCGAAGTCGATCGAGGGATTCACTGAACCCTACGCGGACATCAACATGGCTGCGTCTGAGATGGGAACGCTGGCGAATGTCGCAGTCAAAGATGGCGACGTCGTGAAGGCCGGTCAACTACTTGCCAATCTGGACGACGCTGTGCTGCTGCATCGTTGGATGTTGCCAAAGCCGGCATGTCCGCCACAGGCGAACTTCAGTCGGCTCGCACCCAGCTGGAACTGAAGACGGTTCAACACCAAAAACTCACCGAGCTTTTTGAACGCAACCATGCCAGTCAGCGGGAACTTGACCGAGTCAAGGGTGAGGTTCGAATTGCTCAATCCCGGTTCCAATCCGTCCAGGAAGACCTTGCCGTTCGTCGACTTGAGTACGCTCGAATCGAAGCACCGTTGAGGCAGCGACACATTCTGTCCACGATTGATGGAGTTGTGGTTGAGGTCCGCAAAGACCGCGGAGAATTCGTTTCGCCATCCGACCCGGTAGTCGTGCGAATTGTTCAGCTGGACCCGTTGCTGGTGGTGTTTTCGGTACCGGTCGACCGCCGCTCGGAAATTGTAGGTGGCCAGTCAATACCGATGCAGATCGCCGGGCATTCGGCACCTACCATGGCGACTGTGGAATACGTTGATCCAACCGTCGACGCATCCAGCGGTACGTTTAAAGTCAAAGTCCGTCTGCCGAATCCGGAAGGGAAATGGCACAGTGGCGAAAAGTCCGTCCTGCTGCTTGATCAGAGCGATTCTGTGTCTGTCTCGTCCGCCCAGGATCCCGCACGCACGAAATGAAACCGATCGGAAACAACCCCTCTGACTCACCTGTCCCGACTCTTCAGCCTGACTCACACGACGTTTCCACGTCGCGACCGTCTTTGCTGAAACGTACGGTGAAGACCGTCGCGAGCGCGCGAATTGAAGACATCGTAGCGAAGATCTCGCTCTGGCTGTTGGCGGCGGAGTCGCGGCAGGTGTTCCAGGACTCACAGCATGTCGCCGCTCTGGTCGACCTGACTGGCCGCATACTGGAATGTGAAGGAGCGGATGCAGCACATCGACGTGTCGTTGACGAACTGAAAACATACCTCTGTGCGAGCAGTGTCACTCTGGGCATCTGTCGGGATGGAACGACGGTGTGCCGACTGGTCGTGTCGTCCGATGTGGCAGATGTCGATCGGTTTTCCGATGCCACCCGCATTGCAGAAGCAGCGTTACAGGAATCCGTGGCTCGGTCGGACGCTTCGATCTGGCCCACCAGCGATTCGAGCAATCGGCATGCCTTGCTGGCGCATCGGCAATTCGCCGACGACGTCGGCGCGGATAGTGTGGTTGGTTGCCCATTGCGGACAGCGGACGGGACGAATGTCGGCGCGCTTGTGGTCACATTCAGGGCTGATTCGACGACGAACGACGTGGTTGCCTCAACGGCCGTCCCTTCAGAGGACCGACTGGCCCAGGCCGCTACAGCGTTGAAGTTTCTGCGGGCCGGAGAACAGTCCATCGCGAATGCGCTACATCTTCAGAACCGATCATGTAACAGCCTGACGGACATGATTCGCAACGGAGTACGCCGTACGTTCACCTAGAAGCTTGCACGAACGGCGGCGATCGTCGTGACTGTGGTGGCCGCCGTACTGCTGATTCCAATGGACTACCGAGTTCAATGTGACCTGGAACTGCAACCCGTTTCGAGACGATTTGTGGCAGCACCGTTTGCGGCCCCATTGGAAGAGTGCTTTGTCGAACCCGGAGATATTGTCGCAGAGAACGAAATCCTGGCTCGGCTGGACGGACGTGAGCTGAAGTGGGAACTGGCAGGAATACGAGCGGACCTTGGCAAGGCCCGCAAAGAATACAATACGCATCTGTCTGAAGGCAAAAGGGGGTTGACAGCGATCGCCCGTCATGAAATTGAACGTCTGGAAAATCTCGAGGCATTATTGGCCGCCCGCGATAATAATCTGGAGATACGCAGTCCGATGGCCGGCGTGGTGGTCTCCGGAGATCTGAGGGATTCAGAAGGTGTGCCGTTGGAAACCGGGCAGTCGCTGTTTGAAGTGGCACCGCTGGACCGAATGGTCGTTGAAATTGAAATTCCGGAAGAAGACGTTCGGCATGTCAGCCGCAACATGAGTCTTACGTTTTATCTGAACGCTATGCCGAGCGAGACCCATGAGGCCCAGGTCCTGCGGATTCATCCTCGTGCCGAACTTCGCGAGCAGGACAACGTGTTTGTTGCCGAAGCTGAACTTGAAAACACATCGACGGTGCTGCGTCCGGGCATGAAGGGCGTGGCGAAGGTCTCTACCGGCGCCCGATCGATCGGCTGGAACCTGTTTCACAAGCCAGTGGCTCACGTGACCGGTTGGCTGGGGTGGTGACAATGTTCTCAGCCCCCGATGCATCAACCGTTGATCTGACGCGCACGAAGCTGACCCTGCGGCCTGACCTGAAGATCAGTGCTCAGGTCTACGACGACGAAACGTTTTATCACATTGAACTGCCGGCCAGTTCGGAATACTACCGCATTGGTTATACAGAATACGTGTTTCTGTCACTGCTGGACGGTTGCACGACGTTCTGTGAGGCGCTGGCCATCACGGCCAGAACTCAGGGTGCGGCCGCGTTCAGTCAGCAGCAGGCTCTGTCGCTGTATTCCTGGCTGCTGGAACGAGGAATCGCAGATTTCGCTGGCGACTCATCCGGAACCGGCGACAGCAGCAAGACGAAGAAGAAACCAGACGGCAACGTCGTGCAAAAATGTAATCCGTTCTGGATTCGGATTCCGTTCGGCAGTCCCGACGACATGCTGAAGCGTCTTCAGCCTGTGCTCGGCTGGCTGTTTTCTCCCGCCGCCACGGTTATCGCGTTGGGCGTGATGGTGCTGGCTGCCTTGCGGTTAGGCAATGACTGGCAGAGATTTCAGTCGACTGCGGCGACTGTCTTCGCTCCGGACAATTGGTTGTGGCTGTTGCTGGCGTGGGTGGTGTTGAAGTTTATTCACGAAGTCGCCCCCGGGCTGACATGTCAGCGTTATGGCGGCAGTGTTCGGGACACGGGAGTCATCTTTGCGTTCTTCGCGCCGCTGGCCTACGTTGATGTCACAAGTTCATGGGGTTTTTCATCGCGCCGGCAGCGGATTCATACGGCAGCGGCCGGCATGTACGTGGAATTGTTGCTGGCGTCAGTGGCTGTGTTCGCATGGTCGCACATGGAATCACAACTGCTGTCGCATTTGCTGTACAACGTCATCGTGATGGCGAGTCTGTCGACAATACTGTTCAACGCTAACCCGTTGATGCGTTTCGACGGTTACTACATCCTGTCCGATCTTCTGAATATGCCCAACCTCTACACACGCTCATCAGAAGCCGTGCAGCAATTGTTGGGACGACTGCTGTTGGGAGTTAATAATACGTCGCCCGCTGTGACCGGTCGACATTTGTGCACCCTTCGAATCTATGGAATCGCCGCGACATTCTGGCGACTACTGATTTGTGCCACACTGATGATTGCGGCATCGGTATTCTTTCATGGTGCGGGTGTCCTGCTGGCCGTTGCGGGGATGGTGGCATGGTTTGGAGTTCCCGTCTGGAAGGCGATTCAGGCCGGATTACAGCTGATAGAATCAAATCCCACGCGTTTACTGCGAGCCGCAGTCGTTGTTAGCCTGTTTGTCGCAGTTTCGGGTGGCATCCTGTTTGGACTTCCCGTTCCCTTTGCATCAACAGCTCCGGGAACGGTCGAACTTCACGAAGGCTGTCGAATCCGCAGCAGTGTCGACGGTTTTGTGTCCGCTGTGTTGGTTACCGACGGGCAGCTTGTCAGCGAAGGCGACCTGCTGATGACTCTGCGAAACGATGAAATGTCTGCGCAGATGAAAGACCTGGAGTTACAAATCCAGCAGGAAACTGTGCGTCGTCAGATCGCGATGAAGGAACATGATGCCGGTGCGGCTCGCGTGGCACAGGGAAATCTGTCGTCGCTGCGGACGCAGCACCTCGAAACGCGGGAACAGGTGGCAGGGCTGACCATATACGCTCCCTCATCAGGACGTGTGATGGCTCGCAACCTGCACCATCTGGCCGATACCTTCGTGAATGAAGGCGACGATCTGTTGGTCGTTGACGACGGCCGACCGCGGGAACTGATCGTCTCGGTCGCACAGGAAGACTTCAGCCTTGCCGCGAAGAAGGCAGGAACGGTTGTCGATCTGCGGATCGGCACGCGAGTTCGTTCGACCGGAATTGTGCAGCGTGTGACACCACGTGCTTCGACGCGGCTGCCATCTCCGGCGTTGGCGGCACCGGCGGGCGGATCTCTTGCTGTCGTCGCGGCCAGCACTGATTCCGATGATGAATTGAGGCTCACTGAACCTCGGTTTCACGCGATTGTTGAGCTGCCCGAGGACATGGCGTCGGACGAATCCGTTGGCGAGCGAGGCTACATTCGCCTGGGTCGATCTGATCGAACACTGGCCACGTACCTGTACCATCAAAGTACGGAATGGCTGCGAGACCAGATCGAAACAGCTCAGTCGGCTACTCGGCAGCAGCTGTAGTCACGACCATCAGCGCGTGGTTCTCGACGTCATATTGGTACTCCTTACCGGGACCAAGCTTCGGCAGACGTATGCTGTTCGCCTTGATGACCTTCGTCATGAATTCCTCGTGGTCTTTCGGGTAGCGACCTTCCGTGGCGTTAAAGAGGTCGACCGAGTGCTGGATCGCCATCTCGCCAATTTTCTGCTTTGTCGGTTCATAAGCTTCCAACGCACCAAAAACCGGGTTTGTTATTTTCACCTTGGAACTGACGGTCGTCTTGCCATCTTCAGCCTTGAACTCGCCAATGTCATCCGTGGTCTTTATTGGCTTGGCAGATTGTTCCTGTTCATCCACACATCCAACGCTCATCACGAACAGCAGCGGAATCAGGATCAGATGTCGGCTGGTCATATTTGAGACTTTCGTTCTGCGCTGAGGCGGGAAATGCACCGGTCAGACTATACTATAACAACCCGATGCGACAGTAATGAAGCGGGACAGTTCCATTAACAGAGAGATAGTCATGTCAGAATTTCGCACCGAGCGCGACTCCATGGGTGAAGTCCAGGTGCCAGCGGATGCATTTTACGGAGCTCAGACGCAAAGAGCCGTCGAAAACTTTCCAATTTCCGGCTGGGAACTGCCCCCGGACCTGATTCACGCAATGGGGCGTGTTAAATTCGCCTGCGGCGTGGCCAATCGTGATCTGGGAAAGCTGACCGGGACGGGCAAAAAGCCGCTCAATGACGAGCAGGTGACGGCGATGCTTGAGGCCTGTCAGGAAGTTGCGGACGGCGAGCTTGATGATCAGTTTCCGATCGATGTGTTTCAGACCGGTTCCGGCACGTCGAGCAATATGAACGTCAACGAGGTGATCAGCAACCGCGCCATCGAAATTCTTGGTGGTGATCGCTTTGCGGCCGAAAAAACTATCCACCCCAACGATCACGTGAATATGGGGCAAAGCACGAACGATACGTTCCCGACCGCAATACACGTTGGTGTCGGCACGGCCATTCACAACGACCTTGTCCCCGCGTTGCAGCGTTTCGCTGCAGAATTAAAAAACAAGGCGGCTGCCTGGGATCAGATCATCAAGATCGGTCGCACTCATCTGGCGGACGCCACTCCGCTGCGTCTGGGACAGGAATTCGGAGGCTTCGCGCGACAGCTGCAATTGTCTGTCGAACGAGCTCAACGTGCCACACAGGCGGTATTGGAGTTGCCGGTTGGTGGCACGGCTGTCGGTTCCGGGATCAATACACATCCCGAGTTCGGTCGTCGAGTGGCTGCTGTTCTGGCCGAGATTACGGAAGTTCCGTTTGTCGAAGTGGCCGATCATTTTGAAGGAAATGCTCAGCGTGACGGGTTGGTCGAATGTCATGCCCAACTGAAGGCGATTGCAACGACTCTCTTCAACGTCAGCAATAATATTCGCTGGCTGGGATCCGGCCCAAGATGCGGCTTTTATGAAGTCAAACTGCCCGACCTGCAACCGGGGTCTTCCATCATGCCCGGCAAAGTGAATCCCGTCATGTGCGAATCCATGATGCAGGTGTGTGCTCGGGTGATCGGCAATGATTCCACGATTACGATGTCCGGTGCGACGGGTGGACAGTTTCAACTGAACATTATGATGCCAGTGATGGGGCAGACGACTCTGGAAAGCATCATGCTGCTGTCCAACGCTGTGAACGCGTTCGTCGAATTCTGCCTGCTGGATATGGAGCCCAATCCGGAAGCCTGCGAGGCGTCTGTTGAGAAAAGTCTGTCCATGGTCACCAGCCTCAACCCACACATCGGCTACGAAAAAGCATCGGCCCTGGCGAAGGAGGCGTTCAAGACCGGAAAGACGATTCGCGAATTATGTACGGAGCAGGACATCCTGCCGCCGGATGTCCTGAAAGATGCTCTGGATCCGATGAGTATGACGGAACCACAGGAGTAGTTTGTTCGCCGCGGGCGACACGTTGTTCGGTGTCCATGGGCCTGATTCTGGAGCAATCACCGTACGGTTGAAACCGAACTCAACGGGGCGTGCGTTAGCGGTGTTTTGGGGCGACCTGCGACGGGCAGCGTCTGCCGATTGGAAGTTCCAGCGCGGTTCCTCTCCTCTTCGGTGGCCGAATCCGAGGAGGAGAAGACGAGTACGAGACACGAGGACGATATTGGTGTTCTTTCTCTCCTCCTCGTACTTCCTGCTCGTCTTCTCGTCCTCGATTGCTTCACCCTCCTCGCTTAGGCTCGACTCTCTCAAGGGGCAAGGGCATCTAAACATCTTTACCCTCCCGCGGGAGAGTTAAGTCCAAATGGAAGGCTTGTCCAGACTTCCACTATTCACCGGACGCCGGCCCGGGCGGTTTATTTCTGCACATCGCCCACACATTGAGTTAGAATCTTCAGTCCCTCCGTTGTCTGCCTCCCCAACGACTCGATCCCGGGTCAGGAATGCAAAGTTGTCGCTGCTATGAGTCTGCGTGTCCTGCTGTCTATCTGCTTCATCGGCCTGACGAGTGTTGATTCGCCTGCTGCCGACAATATTCTGCCCGCGACCGCAACGTCATTCCTGAAGGCTGAATGCTTTGACTGCCACAGTGGTTCCGATGCGGAAGCAGCTCTGGATCTGCAACAACTTTCCCCGGATCTAAGCAGGCGGACCAATTTTGCAAAGTGGGTGCGGATCTTTGATCGTGTGGCAGCCGGCGAAATGCCACCGCAGGATTCTGCGACTGTCGCTCCTGATAAATCCAGCGAGTTTCTACGTGCGACCGGACAGTGGCTGAAGCACCACGAACGAAACCAAAACGAGACTCTGGGGCGCGTGTGAGCTCGGCGTCTGACGAATCTTCAGCTGGAACGAACTCTGCAGGATTTGCTGGGCATTGATATTCCGCTGGCCACTCACATGCCGGACGAACCTCGGACCAACGGTTTTACCACAGTGGCTTCCGGTCAACCGATGTCTCATTTTCAGCTGCAGACGCATTTGGCTGTGGTTGACACGGCGTTGGACGAAGCATTTCGTCGCAGCATGTCGAACGCCGATGAAAGGGAGACGTCGTTCACGGCACAGGAAATTGCTCGCAGGGATCCCCGGCGTCGATGTCGAGAACTGGAAATGCTGAATGACAAGGCCGTCGTGTGGGCCTGTCGAACGACTTTTTACGGCAGACTGCCTGCCACCACTGCCCGTTACGACGGGTGGTACCGCATAAAGATCAAAGCCTCCGCATTGAATACACCACGGGATCGTGGCGTCTGGTGTACTGTTCGCACCGGACCATGTGTCAGTAGTGCTCCACTGCTGGGGTGGTCGGGTGCGTTCGAGGCAACCGAAGAACCGCAGGAATGGACGTTTGAGGCGTGGTTGCCCCGAGGACACATGTTTGAAATCCGGCCTGGTGACAGCACGCTGAAAATGGGGCGATTTGCAGGAGGCCAGATCGGGGCTGGTGAAGGTACGCCTCAGAATCTGCCGGGGCTGGCCATTCACTCACTGACGTTAGAACGCTTTCACAAAGGTGCCGGGAATGAGTCAATCCGTCGCCGATTGTTCGGCAAGTTGAGAAGCAAACGGGATCGGAAGACGAAGTCGCTGGTCTTGATTTCGGAGACGCCGAAAGAGGACATCGCTGGCCTGATGAAGCGGTTTGCCGTTCGAGCGTTTCGTCGTCCGATTTCGGATGATGTTGTGGCACCGTTCATCGATCTGGTGCAGCAGGATCTGGACAGAAACGTTCCGGTTCAGGATGCGCTGCGCGGAGGATATCGAGCCATACTGTGCTCGCCACGATTTCTCCACTTTTATGAAAAGGCCGGGTCACTTGATGATTATGCACTGGCATCACGGCTGAGCTATTTCCTGTGGAGCAGCATGCCCGACGCGAGATTGATCGCATTGGCCGACGCAGGACAACTTCATAAGCCGGACGTGCTGCGGCAACAGCTTAATCGGATGCTGCAGGACGACCGTGGTCAGAACTTCGTGAAGGACTTCGCAGCTGAGTGGCTGGACCTGAGCGAAATCGATTTCACCGAACCGGACCGCAAACTTTACGCCGGCTTCGATGTGATTGTTCAGCAATCGATGCTGGATGAAACGCATGCGTTTCTTGGCAGGATGGTGAATGACAACTTCAGCGTCACGAATCTTATTGATGCTGATTTCACGTTTCTCAACAGTCGTCTTGCTCGCTACTACGATATTGATCGTGTGAACGGCGATCGACTGCGACAGGTCAGCCTTCGGCCGGAGGACAAACGCGGGGGGCTGTTGACACACGGTTCCATCATGAAAGTGACTGCCAACGGAACGACCACGTCGCCAGTGATCCGCGGTGTGTGGATATCTGAACGACTATTGGGTGTCGAGATTCCTCCACCGCCGGAAGACGTTCCGGCGATTGAACCCGACATTCGGGGGGCGAAGACCATTCGAGAAATGCTGGCCAAACATAAGGCGGACGATTCGTGTGCGGGTTGCCACGTGAAAATCGATCCGCCCGGCTTCGCCCTGGAGAACTTTGATCCGTCGGGACGATGGCGTGACCGATACATCGCCGTCGTTAAGGGGCGGCGTGCTCGAGGCATTAAAGTGAATCCGGAATTTGACATGCCTGACGGACGGCACTTTTCGTCGTTGAAGGAATTTTAGAAACTGATTGTTTCCGACGACGACGCACTCGCCGCGAATGTTGCGCGACAGTTGTTGACCTACGCGACCGGAGCTCCATGTGGGTTCGCCGACCGTGAAGTCGTCGACAGCATTGTGAAGCAAACGGAATGGAACCAGCACGGACTGAGGTCGCTGATTCAGGCCGTGGTCGCCAGCCGTGTGTTTCGGACGAAATAGAGCCAGCTCCATGGCCGTCCTTACTGAGCTGCGTCCTTGCCTGGCCAGTTGCCCCACCATTCCAGAAAACGGTTCAGCTGAGTTTCCGCGAAGACCTTCTGGCTGGGGCTGAGTTCATCCGATTCGTTGAAGTGCAGTTCAAAATCTGCGTCACCGAGCAACACCAGCAGGTATTTATAGAACAGAACCAGGTCCGGTCCTTCATCGAAGGTGGACAACACGATCAGGGCGTCATCCAGTTCCTTTGCGAATCGCCTGGCTTCGATATCACCCTGCACGGCTTTTTCACACAGCGATACCAGTTTTAACACCTGTTGCGGCAGACAATTGCCGATGCCCGTGATTGCTCCGACCGCACCGCAGTTCACAAAACCGTGGACGACCTGCGTATCCACTCCCGCCATCAGCAGGACGTCGCCAGAGGCGTGGGTGATGTGTTCGGCCGCGTAACTCAGCGCCTCGGCACCTCCAAATTCCTTGAACCCCACCAGATTGGAAAACTCACCACGCAGATCAAAGAACAAGTCCGCCTTGGTTTCGAAGCCATAGTACGGGCTGTTGTAGATGACAGCGGGAATATTCGGCGCGGCGGAAAGAATCCCGGCAAAGTGTGATCGCTGGGCCGCCGCAGACGTGCCACGCGACAGGACACGCGGAATGACCATCAACCCGGCCGCTCCGACCTGTTGAGCGTGTGCTGCATGTTCTGCCGCCAGTTTCGGATTCTGCGCGCCGGTCCCGACGACGACCGGGATTCCGGCTTCGACCAGCTGCCGGACGCCTTCCTGACGCTGATCATCCGACAACAACGGCCAGTCGCCCATGGAACCACAGTAAACGACGCCATTCATCCCGACCGACATCAGTTCCGTGGCTTTGCGCACCAGGGCGGGGTAATTCGGCGAGCGATCGGGCAGGCATGGAGTCATTACGGCGGGAATACAACCACGGAATATATCTGAGTTCATAGAATAACTTCGACGTTTTGATTGATGAGACAGATGAGATGACTGGAATTTGATGTGCAGATCTTCAACAGTTCCTGCATGTTAGCCGTGGTCACTTTTGTTTGCGGCCATTCTCGGTCGATATCGCTGGATTTTCCGCGGACGGCCCTGCCGGCAGCCTGATTTCATACCGGCAGAGATGCGACAGGACTTCGATGGAAGTTACCAGGTGAAACCGAGCGACATCGACGTCTATGCAGCTCCGAAGAATTCCGACGCATCGCCCCGAGCGCTTTACGTTCACGTCCCGTTTTGCCTGCATCGCTGCGGATACTGCGATTTCACGCTCGTGGCCGATCGAGACGATCTGGTCCCGGCGTATCTGCAAGCGCTGACGAACGAGCTCGACCGATTGGACGGCGACTATGAGGTGGACACCATCTTCATTGGCGGAGGCACGCCGACACATCTTTCGACGGATCAGCTGGAACGGCTGGCCGAGATTCTGTTCAGCAGATTCACGCTGAATTCGGGCGGCGAATTCTCCGTCGAAGCGAATCCGGATGGCCTGAGTGACGACGTCATGAAAACGTTGTCCGGTATCGGCGTTAATCGGCTGAGTCTGGGAGTTCAGTCGTTCGATGCCGCGGTACTGAAGACACTCGAACGCCAGCACACGCCCGCCGTCGCGCATGAAGTCGTGCACCGGGCCATCGATGCGTTTGACGTTGTCTCACTGGATTTAATTTTTGGTGTGCCAGGCCAGACCCTCGATGCGTGGAACGCGACACTGGCAGTCGCTCAACAATTGCCCATCCGGCATGTATCGACCTACGGTCTGACCTTCGAAAAAGGGACCGACTTTTACCGACGGCGGCAACAGGGGCAAATAAACTCTACGCCGGATGATCTCGAACGTGATATGTACGCCGCCGCGATCTCACAGTTCGGCCACTCCGGCGTGCCTCAGTATGAGATATCCAACTTCGCACAACCCGGATCTGAATGTCGACACAATATGGTGTATTGGCAGGCAGACGAATATTTTGCGTTTGGACCTGGTGCCGCTCGCTACGTCAACGGCGTTCGCAGTACCAACGCCCGCAACGTCTCGCGATGGATCAACTGCTGGCTCAAAGGAGAAGTGGCACTTCAGGACATGGAGCAACTGTCGGCCGACGCAAAAATTCGCGAGGCGATTTTTCTGGGTCTGCGACTCGTGGCCGGCATCGACATCAACGGCTTTCTGAATCGATTTGGCTGTGACGTCGGCGAAATCGCCAGAGACTCGGCTGAAAGACATCTGGAAGACGGCCTGCTGGAGGTTGCCGATAGTCATCTCCGTCTGACGTCGGCAGGCCGTTTCATGGCCGACACTGTCATGGCCGATTTTCTGTAACCGCAGCGTCTGTGTTTGCCTCGTTTCCACGTTCCGATGCGAACATCGGAGCAGATGCAGTTCCGACACTATCCCCATAACCGGCAGGGTCACTTTGGGTACTTTCCCGACCTGTGTACCCGGCCCACGTTAAGTAAGGGAGGGTATCCCCGTCGTGAGATAGATACCCATAGGGGATATTGTTGCCGCACAGCGCGCCAGCGATTGTCCATCCTCTGAGTTTCTGATCTGAGACGCGTCATGCCACTGCGCAACTTCATAAGACAAACTCGCCTGCTGCTGTCGCAGAGTTTGTATGAAGCGCGCCGGGCCATGACGACCCCGGACGACTGGCCAGCGCGTTCGCTGCAGGTGACTCAGCTGGAAGAACGCATTCTGATGAGTGCGTCTCCACTGGCGGTGGTGGCTGAGGCCCAGGATGCGGGTGCGTCGCAGCTGAATGATCCGCAGCTGCTGGACGTGGTCGCCGATTTGATACTGCCCGAACAATCGGCAACGGCAGAAACCACCGACAGCGCCGCGGACGAACACACGCTGGAGCTGGTGTTTGTGGACAGCTCCGTCAGCAATCTGGACCAGATGATCGCCGATCTACAGTCAGAGAATGCGGCTGATGACAATCGGACTTTGGAGATCGTCGTGCTGGATTCGCAACAGGACGGCATTGCACAGATCACGTCTACTCTGCTGCAGTACGACGGCATCGATGGAATTCATATTGTTTCGCACGGAAGTGACGGTCAGGTACAGCTGGGTTCAACGGCGCTGTCGCTGGACAATCTTGAAACTCATCGATCGGCTATTAATGCGTGGCAGTATTCGATGTCCGACAAGGCCGACCTGCTGTTCTACGGCTGTAATCTTGCGGCGACGGAAGATGGTTAGTCGCTGATGAATCAGATCGCAGCGGAATGTGACTGCGATGTGGCGGCCAGTGATGACCTGACCGGACATGCCGACCTCGGCGGCGACTGGGATCTGGAATACACGGTCGGTGATGTGACTGCCTTCGTTGCATTTTCTACGGATCTGCAGAATCACTGGTTTGGTCTGTTGGACATTACCACCGGGCTGACCGGGCACTGGACACTCGACAGGGACGGGGCCGATTCCTCAGGGAATTCAAACGATGGAACGCTTGAAGGGAACGCACCCATCGATACAACCCCGGCAACAAATAAGGTTGGGCCGGGCAAGCTCGCTCTGGACGGCAACAAGGATTATCTTGACTTGAGCAGCCATGCTGGCAACTTCGGTAGCCTAAGCCAGGGCACAATCGCTGCCTGGATCAACACATCAGACAACGGAACACAATCGATCGTGGGTGTCGCCGATGGTGGCGACCCATTCAGCTACTCGACATTGGGCATCTTCGGAAAAAAGTTGTTCTTCGATGTTGCCGAAAACAGTAGCTATTCGCTTCAGGTAGTGACCGACATCGTTGTTGCTGACGGCACCTGGCATCATGTCGCAGTCACCGTCGACGGAACCGGCAATCGTTTCTATGTCGACGGGACGCAGGTCGCCTCAGGAGACCTGAACTACCTGGATGGAAACAGCTCAACTTCCAGTTTCTTCAGCAGTGTCAACCAGATCGATACGATGCAGGTTGGTGCCATTACGGAGAGTTCCGGCATTATTTGGGAATTCAATGGCCTGATTGATGACGCCCGAGTCTTCGACCGTGCACTATCGTCCAGTGATGTGACGGAACTGTATGACCTCGGCACAAACGTCGCACCCACCATCACCCTGCCCGGCGGAGCGGTCAACTATACCGAGAACGACATCGCGACCGTCATTGACTCAGGTGCCACAGTCAGCGACCCGAACTCTTCTGATTTTGCTACCGGGACATTGACGGTCGACTTCACGACCGCCGGCACGGCCAACGATCGACTGGCCATCAACGACCAGGTCGCTGGTGTTGGCAATATCAGCATTTCCGGCGGCGATGTTCACTACGATTCTGGCAGCGGGCCGGTCACGATCGGCACATTCAGCGGCGGAACCAGCGGCAGCGATCCGTTAGTCGTTACACTGAATGCCACCTCGGACGATCCGTCCGTCGAAGCATTGATGCGAAACATCACCTACCAGAACGTCTCGGTAGATCCCTCGACTCTCAGCCGCACAGTGCGATTCGTGCTGACTGACGGCGACGGCGGCACGAGCAATGCGGCGATGAAGTCGGTCAATGTTTCGGGCGACAACAATTTGATCGTCACGACCACCAGTGACACGGTCGACGGTACGACCACGTCAATTGACGCGTTGCTGGCAGACAAGGGCGCCGACGGCAGGATCTCGCTCCACGAAGCAATCATCGCCACCAACAACACGGCGAATGGAGCAGGCCCGGATGAGATCCACTTCAACATCGCAGATCCGCTGGTCGGCGGAGCTCACACAATCCAGGTTGGATCCACCCTACCAACGATCACTGACGCCGTGATCATCGATGGAACGACCGATCCGGACTTCGTCAGTACACCGATCATTGAACTTGACGGCACGGCAGTGGGCGCCAGCGTGAATGGACTGACCATCAGCGGTGGAAGCAGTATGGTTCGAGGACTGGTCATCAATCGTTTTGATGGCAACGGAATTCGGCTGATAACCAATGGCGGGAATGTCATCGACGGGAATTACATCGGGACGGATGTGAGCGGGGCGAACGACCTGGGCAACACGTCCTACGGAATCTATGTCCTGAACGCCGACAACAACACCATCGGTGGGACCACGACTGCGGCCAGAAACGTCGTATCCGGCAACGACAGCAGCGGTATCATGTTGGCTGGAGGCGGCTCCGCAAACAACACCATTCAGGGCAACTGCATCGGCACGGATGCAATTGGTTCAGCCAGCCTGGGCAATGCGGGGCATGGCGTCTATTTCCTGGTCTCGCCGGTCAATAACACGATCGGTGGAACCGTGGCGGGGGCGGGGAATACGATCGCTTACAACACCGGCAATGGCATTCATGCCGTGAATGGGACGGGTAACGCGATCGTAGCCAATTCGATCCACTCGAACACGGGACTGGGCAACGATCTGGACGCCGACGGCGTGACGGCAAACGATATCGGTGACGGCGATGCCGGAACCAACAACCTGCAGAATAGTCCGGCGCTTACTTCTGCAGTGACCAACGGTGTCGATTCTGTGCGGATCGTCGGGTCACTAAACTCGAATATCTCGACGACATATCGGATTGAGTTCTTTGCCAATACGGCTGCCGATGGTTCAGGCTATGGCGAAGCGGAAAGATTTCTCGGCTTCGCATCGGTAACGACCGACGGCAGCGGTGATGCGTCTTTCGCTGAAACGCTGACGGTCGCAGTCGCGGATGGCGAGTTCGTAACGGCCACCGCCACCGCCATCGTCGACCTCGGCGGCGGCGTTTACGGCGACACCTCGGAGTTCGCTTTGAATGTCGCGGCGACCACCACGCCTGTCATCACCGCCCGCGAGACGATCGATGCCGACGGGGACGGCCAGATCGACCAGATCAGGATCACCACCAGCGAGGCACTGGACGACGACTTCACCGGGCTGACCATAACGGTCACCGGCTATACGGTGACCGGCTATTCCAGCGATATTGCCAACGACAACATCTTCTACGTCGACCTGACCGAAGGCGGCACTGCGGATACCGGCGCCACCCCAACCGTCACGGTCACGGCCAATACATCCTTGAGCGATGCCAGTAGCAACAACATTGCCGTAGACGCCAGTTGGCTGGATGCGGACTGGCTCAACCGTGCCAGGATCACGTTCGACAACGTGGCCCAGAACACCAACGATCTGGACGATTTTCCGGTACTGGTGACGATTAGCACCGCAGACCTCGCCAGCCTTGATCTGAACGCAACGGTTGGCGCGGACGTTCGCTTCGCAGACGCCATCACCGGCAATGAGCTGAATTACGAAGTCGAATCCTGGGATGACGGGGCCGACACCGCGACCATCTGGGTCAAGGTGCCGAAGATCGATAGGTCATCGAATACGGACTATATCTACGTCTATTACAATCACAGTGGCACGGCCACTTACGACCAGAGTGCGGCGGACGAGCAGGCGGTTTGGGATACCAGCTACCAAGGCGTCTGGCATCTGGATGAGAACGGCGCGGCGGTGGCGGACGAATTCGTCGATAGCAGTGGTGCGGGGAACCACGGCCAGGGCGGGTCGGGGAGTGTCGGCGAGGTACCAACGCAGAGCACGAGCGGCAACATCGGCAACGCCCAAACTTTCGACAACACTGATGATCACGTGAATATCGCGTACTCTGCGAGCCTGGGCATCACGAGCGACATCACCATTTCGGCCTGGGTCAAGCGAACCAATTCAGGCGACTTTGCCAACATTCTGACCAAGGGCGATGGCAGTTTTTCGTGGGACTACAGTCTCTATATTGAAAACGACGACAAATTGACGTTCTTCGTCGGTGATACGTCTCCGCAAGTTTTGGCATCGACCGCGGAGATAGCGGATACCTCGTGGCATTTTGTGTCGGTAGTCAGAAGCGGTACTGATGTCACTTTCTACATTGATGGTGCCGACGCGGGTGGCGGCGGAACCATGACAGGGGCCCTCGGGAACGACCCCGATCACGTGAGGCTCGGCTTCAGCGAAGAGGCAGACTCGGCGTTTGGTGGCACGATGGATGAGGTTCGCCTCTCCAGCGTGGGCCGCTCGGCCGACTGGATTGCAGCCTCCTACGAATCACAAAACGGCACGTTCGCCTTCAACAACTTTGGCAGCAAAGAGGCAGTGACGGCTGGTGTGACGGCCACAGACAAGGCTGCGGCGGTGATTGTCAGCGCCGTCACGAACGAGGGCTCGACAGAGCTGACGGTGACCTTCTCCGAGGCGGTGGACACCTCAAGTTCCGGCGTGGGCGACCTGCTGGCCAGCGATTTCGGCTATGGCTTCAATGAAGATTCTTCGCCATTGGTACTGGTAAGTGTCAGCGTTTCTGATGTTGATGCCGGTACGAACAGTGTGGAAGTCACACTGACGGTCAACAACGGGGTCGTCACGCTCGGTACAATGACCGGTCTGACCATCACGGGTGGTGCAAATGGCAGCGCCACGGTGACGGTCACGGGTAAGGTCACCGACCTGAACAATTCCCTGGCGACCCTGACCTATGCTCCGAACGCCGAATTCTCGGGAGCAGACTCGCTGACGTTGACCGTTGATGACCTGGGTAACACCGGCGGCGGTTCGTTGACGCATTTGGATAGCGCCTCGATCGGCGACATCGACGCGGGTGTGAGTCCAGTCGAGGTAACGCTCAACGGAACCAATGGCGTGGTGACCCTCAGTGGCACGATGGGCCTGACGCTTACCGCTGGTGACGGCACGGCCGACGCCAGCATGACATTCACGGGCACGCTGGCTGACATCAACACGGCACTGGATGGACTGAACTTCGATCCCACACCGGGCTATAACGGGGCGGCCAGCCTGCAGATCATCACCGCCGACCTGGGCAACAGCGGCAGTGGCGGGCCACTGACTGACGACGACACGATCGCCATCACGGTCAACCTGGTGAACAACGCGCCGGTCGTTACGACGACCGGTTTCTCGCGCGGCTACACAGAAAACAATGGTCAGGTGGCGGTCGATACAGGATTGACGGTTTCCGACGTCGACAGTCCGAATCTGGACAGCGCCGTTGTCCGAATCACGACCGGGTTCAATGCCGTGGAAGACAGGCTCGCCTTTACCGACCAGTTTGCTATTTCCGGCAGTTATGACAGTCTGACGGGGATTTTGACGCTAACGGGAACCACAGCCGTCGCGAATTATCAGACGGCACTGCGATCTGTTACTTACGAGAACCTGAACGACGTCCCTGATACGACGACGCGTACCATTAGTTTCTCCGTTGATGATGGAATCGACAGTAGCGCGGTGCAAACGCGTAACGTCAGCATCGCCAGTGAGAATGACGCACCGATTGCGACCGACGATCCGGGAGACTTCAACTCACTGATTACGTCGCTCAGTCCGGTCAGTTATTGGCGATTGGGCGAGAATTCCGGAACAACAGCGACGGACGAATCGGGTACGAGTCATGGAACCTACAACGGCGCCGGTCTTGCACAAACAGGTGTTTTGAACGGTGATTCCAACACGGCCGTTTCGTTTGGCGGTGTCGATGATTATGTCGGGATCGCACACAATGCCGCGTATCTGATCGACGACGGTACGATTCAACTTTGGTTCAACGCAGACTCTCTGGGGACCGACCAGACACTGTTTTCGAAAGACTCGTCTGGTTTCGACACGGGCGCTCATCTCAGTATCGAGGTGCTCGCTGCCGGACAGGTGTATGTTCGCTTTCAGAGTGCGAGCAGCGACAGCTACGTGACATCTGCCGCGTCAGTCACAACCGGCACCTGGCATCACATGGCGTTCAGTTTTGGTTCCAACGGCATGGCCCTGTTTATCGACGGCCAGTTGGTCAACAGCAATGCGTATACGGGCGGGCTTGGGACGACATCGGGTGGTGCCGGCAATTCTGAACCGATTGCGATCGGCGCGGGAACACGCGACAGCGGCGACGGAACAATCATTCCGCTGTCTCGCTATTTCGACGGAGTGATCGATGAAGTGGCGATATTCAACACTCAGCTCAACGCCGAGACAGTTCAGAACCTTTACGCCTCAGCATTTCAAGACTACACAATCGATGAGAACACATCGTTGAATGTCGGTCCCGAACGCGGTGTTCTGGCCAATGATTTTGACGCCGAAGGTGATCCACTGACAGTTTCACTTATCAGTGGACCGTCCAATTCAGCGTCCTTCACGTTGAATGTCGACGGTACGTTCAATTACACACCCGTTGCGGGTTTCGCGGGAATCGACACATTTACTTACCGAGTGAACGACGGCACGGCGAACTCGAATACTGCGACAGTCACCATCACGGTCACTCCTGCGAACGGCGATCCCACGATCACTTCGACCAATTCGCCGAACGTTGCTGAAAATCAGACAGCTGTGCTGAGCGTCACTGCCACCGACCCGGACCTGCCTGCTGACACCATCACGTTCTCGGTGACCGGCGGAGCTGATCAGGCGGAATTCTCCATCGACAGTGCCACGGGCGAATTAACATTCAACTCAGCTCCCGACTTTGAAGCTCCAACAGACGTGGACACCAACAACGTCTACGACGTGCAGGTCACGGTCAGCGACGGAAACGGTGGCAGCGACGTGCAGCTGATCAGCGTGACGGTCACCAATATCAACGACGCGCCAACGATCACGGCCACCAGCAGCGATCAGACGCTGGTGCCCGACGGCAATATCACGCTGGGCGGATCGGGGGCCAGCCGCACGATCAACATACTACCAAGCCTGAATCAGACGGGCGGGCCGGCCACAATCACAGTCACGGTCGACGACGGCATGACCACCACTCAGACGACCTTCGATGTGACGGTCATGGCCGACAATAATGCACCAACCGACATCACGCTGAGCGGCAGTGATATTGACGAAAACTCTGCCAACGGAACAGCCATTGGCAACGTTTCGGCCACAGACCCGGATGTCGGTGACAGCCTGACGTTTTCACTGACCGACAATGCCGGCGGTCGTTTTGCAGTCGATCTCAACACTGGTCAACTCACGGTGGTGAACGGCAGTCTGCTGGATTTTGAAGTGACTTCGTCACACGGTATTACCGTCCGCGTGACTGATTCGGGTGGTCTGTTTTACGATGAGGCGTTTACGATCAACGTCAATGACGTCAACGAAGCCCCGACAGCACTGGGTGACTCTTTTTCTGCCGGACAGCTGGAAGACCTTGCCGTTGCGGCAGGAGTGATCATGGTCAATGACTTCGATGGCGATGGCGATGGCGATGGCGACGATATCACCGTCGTACTGGTGACAGGCCCTGCTGCAGGAACGTTGACTCTGGCCGCAGACGGTTCGTTTACGTACACGCCTGTCGGCTCGTTCAGCGGTCTTGATCAGTTCACCTACTACGTCACGGACGGCACACTGGACAGCGCGGTGGCCATCGTCGAGATTGACGTCGAGTTGACCGTCGTCGGTGTGAGTACGACGGCCCCGCAGAAAGCGAAGCCCCGGCCGAAATTGAAACCGCGATCGAAACTCCTGATCCCATCACCGAATTGGCACCAGCGGACGCTACCGACAGCGAAATTACAGATGAGGCGCCGGACAATGATTCGCATGCGACGACGGGGCAGGACGGCGGTACGTCCGTCGGGGCCGACGCATCAGCTGAGACGCTCAGCCAGACTGGTAGTGAAATATTTATTTCCGTCAGTCTGACAGACGTACCGGAAGCCGGACAGCTGAACAAGGACTCTTAAACACGGCAGAACAGTTCTGCCCCATCAGTCGTTGGCATGACTGCCGAATTCGGACGTTTTCTGCTCCGTCAAATCGATATCGACAGCCCCCTGCTGTCCCTGTTCCCGGCGGGCGGCGTGAATCCGGAGGAAGCTGAGTACCGGCAGCAGCAGGTTGATCGTGTGCATCGGGATCAGGTCATCGAAAACGTTGTCGTGGGAAGTTCGGCCGTGGTTTCGACCGGGGTTACGTGATGTGGCTGCTGCGCGGCGGTTCGCTGCTCACAAGCCTTCTGTCATCACTGCCCGCATGGCAGGCCTTTGACCCACTGGCCGTACTGGAAACCTTTCACGAAAGCGGAGACGATGACGAAGACACGGAATTGCTGGCATCTCTTGTGTCCGGCGGCGAATAGTTGTGCCTGCAAAAGTCGTTGCTGTACTGACGAAAGACGTTTTAGTGGTTCCTCTGACGTCGCGGAATGCCGACTAATTGGACACTGCCGGTCATACCGGCACAAACCGCGTGCTTTGTCAGGACTTCGTCTCCGCAAAACAGAGCTTCATCTGATGTTTCTCCATCTTCAGGACCGGGGATTCTTTCCAGAAAGAATTGCCCAGCCTTCTTATTGATGGCCGTCCCAGGGACGGGAGCCTGACATCAAAACGCCGAGTAGACTTACTACCGGTGCGAGCGATTGCACTGCCCCGGAGCGGTGTAGGGTTAGCCCCGTCGCGTACTAAGTGCCCACGAGACACAGACAGCGGTCCACTCATTCACCGGAATTACACAACTTACAACGTGCCGCTTTCCGAAATTCGCCTCGTTTTCACAACTCAAATGCAGAGATTTTGCGACCTTGCGTGTAAGCTGGGCCAGCCGTGCTTGACAGTCAGAGGTCTGTCTGACAACATTCGCCGCTTTTCCGGCCCGTCCGACCGCACAAGTCGCCTGCTTGAAACGGCTTGCGTCGCTGTTGATGACGAATTTGCCTCAATCTGTTGACTCCGCCAGGACGATCACTAGAACTTTCCTGGGAACATTCTGTTCCCGACATTCGGTTGCCATACTGGCGCCTGCCAATCTGGACATGAAATCATGGCCGTCCCTAAACGAAGAATCTCGAAGTCCCGTGGTCGGAAGCGTCGTAGTCATAACGCCGTAAAGCCCATTCAGCTGGCCCGTTGTTCGCAATGCGGCACTTCGCTTCCCACACACGTTATTTGCCCGACCTGCGGATATTACCAGGGACGGACCATGACGGGTGATGACGAGGATTAATTTTGATGCGAATCGCGCTTGACGCGATGGGGGGCGATAACGCTCCGGGGCCCAATATTCTGGGTGCCTTGCAGGCAACTGCTCAATCAGACCAACTTCACGTCGCTCTGGTCGGCGATCCCACTGTTCTTGAATCGAAGCTGGCAGACGCCGGTGGCGACCCTACGGGCCGTATTTCGATTGTCGAGGCAGATGGTGTCGTGGGCATGGAGGAAAAGCCTACCGTTGCGCTCCGACAGAAGCCTAATTGCTCGATTGCCCGCTGCTGGCAACTGATGGCCGCCAAAGAGGCGGACGCTGTCGTGAGCGCTGGCAACACGGGCGCGGTCGTGGCTGCGGGACTGCGGACTCGGCTGTTTCTGAAGGGCGTCAAACGTCCTGGGATCGCCGTGACGTTGCCCAACCTGAAGGGCAGCAGCGTGCTGGTTGATGTCGGTGCAAACCCGGCCGCTCGTCCTGAACATCTGTTTCAGTACGCGTTGATGGGCAGCATTTACGCTCGCGAAATCCTGGGTATCGAGAGTCCGCGGATCGGATTGATGAACATCGGCAGCGAAGAAGGCAAGGGCAACGAGCTGTACCGCGACACTCATCGTTTTCTGTCGGACTCGCCGCTGCAGGATTCCTACATCGGCAATGTTGAAGGTCGAGGGCTGTATCATGGTGAGGCCGATGTGCTGATCTGTGAAGGCTTTGTCGGCAATATCATTCTGAAGGTCAGCGAAGGCATGGCTGAATTTCTGATGAAAACCGTCGGAAAGACGCTTCTTGAAGAGTTGTCGACTGAGCGAGACAAAGCCGGGCAGGTGCTGCAGCAGCTCAGCCAGAAATATCGCTACCAGGAATCGGGCGGAGCTCCGTTGCTGGGGATTGATGGAAGCTGCGTCATCTGTCACGGATCGAGCGATTCGGATTCCATTCGCAACGCGCTGAAGATGGCCATGGAGATGCAGGCGCATCACATCAATTCCCAGATCGTTGAACAACTTGCGGCGATCGCTGCCAAAGCCGCCGCCGGATAAACGTACGATCCGTGCCACATCCGCAGGAACAGGGATTTCGGACAGATGCCAAAGATCGCAATTCTATTCCCGGGACAGGGTGCTCAGCACGTTGGGATGGGGAAAAAAATCGTACAGCAGTATCCGAAGGCGAAGGAGCTGTTCGATCAGGCTCAGGAAATCCTCGGCTACGACCTTGCGAAGCTGTGCTTTGAAGGTCCGGCGGACGAGCTTGATACGACGATCTACAGTCAACCAGCGTTGTTTGTGGCCAGCCTTGCGGCTTTGGAAAAACTTCGAGCCGATGCACCGGAAATCGTGCTGGGCTGTGAGATGGCTGCCGGCCTGAGTCTGGGCGAGTACACGGCGCTGGTGTTTGCCGGTGCCATGTCCTTTGAAGACGGGCTGCGGCTTGTGCAGCGCCGCGGGCAGGCGATGCAGGCTGCGGCCGATGCAACGCCGTCGGGCATGGTCAGCATTCTGTTGATGGATCGCGAGCAGGTTCAGAAGGTCTGCGACGAAGCATCGGGACACGGTTCCATTCAGATTGCCAACTTCCTGTGCCCAGGCAACATTGTTGTCAGCGGTGAAAACGGAGCCTGTGAACGGGCGGCCGAAATTGCAGAGGCGGACGGCGGCAGAGCTGTTCCCCTGGCCGTTGCCGGGGCGTTTCATACGCCGATTATGAAGCCGGCCGATGAGCAGTTGGCGGAAGTGCTGAACGCCACAAATATTTCGGCACCGGAAATTCCGGTCGTTTCCAACGTTGACGCCGAAGTACACTCAGACCCGGATGAAATTCGCAAGCTGCTGATCGAACAGGTGCTGCAACCGGTTCGCTGGGAAGATTCGATTCGACGCATGTTTGACGCTGGTTGTACCGACTTCTACGAAGTCGGTCCCGGCAAAGTGCTGAAAGGGTTAATGAAGCGAATCGCCCGCAAGACGCCGATTACGACGGTCAACGATTCGTTCGAGTAGCAGTCCCAACCGTTATAACCGGTTGCAGGTATTGCTTTCGCCCACATTCCGAATCCCGGCTGCGTCCTCGTCGATATTCCTTGAGTGACGAGAGCTATGTTTCACCTGGACCACACGAAGGCTGAGGTCTGTCCTCTGTCCCTTGCTTTTGTGGTTACGGGATTCGATGCCCGGAATTGCGTCAGAAACGTTGGCTCAGCACTGAATGACCGATCGCCTCAAAAACGCCAGGTTGGCCCTGCCCGACTTCAGCAGATTGCGTGACATCTGCGCATCTGATTCCGACTCTGCAGTCTGCACATGGACCATCGTACGGCGTTCCGACAGGGAAGAAGACGAGCAACGCACAAGAGTCACTCCTGAGGGATTGACGATTGGGCATCGTTTTGGCAACGATATTTGTCTGTCGCATCCAACAGTGTCCGGCCATCATGCCCGTGTCTTTGCACTTGGTGATCAGCTTTTTCTGGAAGACGCAGGCAGCACGAACGGCACTCTGTTGAACGGCCGGCACGTAACTTCTGTGGAAACGCTGCATGATGGCGACGTGGCCCAATTTGGCCAGGTTGCGTTTGTGATCAGAAGAACGGAACAGCAGACGACCGTCGCCGATGACTTCGAAACCCAGACGTTTGTGTCGTTAGTCCCCGAAGATGCGGTATTGTTTGAGGGATTCGACCGCCTGCTCAATCGTCCGGACATCGATCCGTACTTTCAGCCGGTGGTCACTCTGGGCGACGTCGAGACGATTGGCTACGAATCTCTGGTGCGGAGCAGCGTGCAGGGACTGGAAACGCCCGATAAGATCTTTCCCATTGCGGTGATGCGAGCGTCTGAAATCCGACTCAGCGAAGTGTGCCGGTCCGAAGGTCTGCTGTCCGGCATTCAGATGGACCCGCACAGTCGCTTTTTTCTGAACACACACGCCGCTGAACTCGAAACACCCAGACTGCTGGAGTCACTCAAGGAACTGCGATCTGACTTTCCGAACCTGGCCATCGTTCTGGAAATACATGAAGCCGCCATCACATCGATCAGGTATCTGACCGAACTGGCCGCCCTGTTGAACGATCTGGATATCGATCTGGCGTACGACGACTTTGGTTCCGGACAGGCTCGGCTGGTCGAGCTGTTTCAGGTGCCGCCGCGATACCTGAAGTTTGATATTTCGTTCGTTCGAGGACTGGAAGAGGCTTCCTTGCCTTATAAAACAAGTATTCGAACTTTGTTGAATATGGTTCACGATCTGAACGTGACCGCACTGGTGGAAGGTGTCGAAACGCAGGCACAGGCGGACATCTGTACCGACCTTGGCTTCGACATGGCTCAGGGATACTTTTTCGGCCGTCCCCATCCACGTGAATTCTGGCTGGACGCGGAACGTGCGTCCGGGAGAACGGCGCCGCTACCAGTGTCGAAACCTCAGGCGTAGAGCAGTCTTCAAAAAGATGTGGTCGTGGGGCTCGTCTTTCCGCTTGTGCAAGTCGCTTACGCACGAGCCAGTATCGTCACTGACAATAAGTAAACTGTTCTAACCGATCAGATTCCTGCCGACATTCTCCTGCTGATGGACCGTCACCGGCCAGCCGGGGAATTGGTTGTCAGCCTTGCCATCTGTCGGGTCGACCAGAAAGCGGAAGGCGTCCAGCGTGTATGTCTTTGCTGACGTGTCCACCGTCACCAGGCCAAAGCCACTGCCCTTCTGGTGGGCACGGTCATAGCGATTCTTTTCCGTGGCGACCTCCGGGTTGCCAACGGCGTAAACGTAGACCTTGTTGCCAAAACCATCCAGAAATTCGCCGGTGTCGGGCAGGCCGTGTCCCGGCCGATTCTGGTGCGGCATCCCGACTTCGTCCGGACGCCACCACCGCGGATAACCGGCCGCTATGGCTGGTGTACAGAAACTCCAGCAACTGTCGCGTTGTTTGTCGACGCCATACTGAACCAGTGATGTCAGGTGCTGGTCGCCGTTGATGTGCAGCGGCATGCCCTTGCGAATAATGCGGATGGCGTTATCGCGTGCGGTCTGCGGCCAGGCTCCGGAATCCAGATCAGCCTTCAGATAGCCGTTGAATCCGCCGTGGTGAGTGGCGACTCCGGCGAACACCGTCTGGCTAAGCAGAATCTTCATGGAATGTCCCCGCCAGTCATCAACCCACGCCTTGAGAAACTCTTCCTGCCGTTCACCCAGCAGCACCAGACCGGGTTTGTCCAGATGCGACGTGTCTACGTTGATGTCTCTGACGTGGTCGGCTCGTCCGCTGCCGGTTTCGACGCGCTCCGGACCGCTTTTCCATTGACGGTCGCCCAGAATCGCGAAGCCAACGTTGCCGTAAACCATGTCGCCGTAATACACACTGATATTCTGTTGGCACGGAGTCGGGTCAAAGTAGTCCGGATGATGTGCCGCGCAGGTCTTATGCACGACATTGACCATCCGTGCCGGTTCACGATAACCGCCCTTCGATGATGCGCCCTTGTCCAGCTCAGCCATCGGTGCGCCCCCTTCGCCCCAGATATTCCCCTGAAAGACGTCGTGATCGTCCGGGATGCAAACTGTCGGACGGTCTCGCATTGCTTCGCGGAAGGACCAGCCAAACATGTAAAACTTCCGCAGGTAGTTCAGAATCGCCGGTCCCGCCGGATCGCGAATCAGGCCATACCCGCCGTGGCTTTCGTACAGCTGGTCTCCCGAGAAATACAGCATGTCCGGATCGAGTTTGACGACGTTGTCGGCGACGGGTGCGTACGGAAAGGCGTAGTGGTTCTGACACGTCAACGCGCCGATTCGCAGTGGTCGGCCCACCGGATTGGCCTGGATAGTGCCGGCCCACTCATCCGTCGTGACTCTGCCGACACGGGTTTTGTCGTGATAGACAAGGCGATAACTGTGTTTTGATGATTCGTCCCAGTTGCTGACTCGGAACGTGGCCACCCACGCATCCGGATCCAGACCGGCGTGTCCGAGTGACTTCCATGAGCCGTTTCGTTCCACCTGCAGTTCCACGGTTTTGTTGTCGGCGTCTCCCATGGGCGGTGTCAGTGCCGACATCTTCAGCACGAATCCTTCCGGTCCGCGCGAATCGCTGAGCGTATACATTGACCACAGGATTGGTCCGAACCTGTTTTCGTTGTTGACTGTGAATGCGTCGCCCGCGATCTCCCAGTTGGAGAAGCGGTAACGGGCTCCCTGACCCTTCTTAAGTTTGGGGTCGAAGTTGTTGACAATGGCGATGTTGCCGATGATGGATTCCTGCGGCACGGTCTGAGTGACGGTGACGTCGCGGCCGTCAACATCCTTCGCCGTCAGAGTCAGTGAATACTTCTGTCCGTCCGGTTTTCCTTCCAGGACGATCGTGCCGCTGAACGCGTCTCTGCCGATCGGGGTTCGTTTTCGGCCCAGGATCAGCTGACCGTCAACGACGCCGGCGTTCACGCCCCCGTTTGCGAAACTATTGCTGCGATGTTCATTAAGGTCGCTGCGAATGCCCACGCGGAACCCGGCGCCGCCGTCGCGTTTGTGGACTTCGATCTGTTCGACCTCAACCGACATCTGAAACGATCCGCCGACATTCGTGATCTGATGAGTCAGCAGGTGTACGTTCCGGTCGCCGCCCGATGTCTGACATTCCGCCGCACCGTCAACAATCCGCCAGTCTTCCATGGGATTCGCCCAGAAGTTCCGCCCCAGCCAGACGCGATCATTCGCCTGGCGTTTGGCGGCATCATCACCACGTGGAAAGTAGGCTGTGGACGATGGTTGCCAGGCCGCTTTCACGCGTGATGAGACTAAAGCAGAACCGAGACCAAGCAGTTTCAGGGCAAGTCGGCGTGTGAACGACGTCATGTGATCAACCTTTGGTATTTTCCTGCGGGCCACAGAACCACGTGGACAGTGCTGCGGCTGGACGAGAAATTGATTGCGTTTTCGAAAATGAGATGCCCCGCCTCCGCTGCTGGCGACGCAGGCCGTTCGAAACGGATGATGGTTTTGTGTCGAGGAGTGACCGTGCCGCAGCGCTTCGAACACCATCGTTTGATGATGTGCGGAGGGGCATCGTGTCAGGAAATCGACCGACCTACAAGTCGTCCTGCAAATCACGAACGATGATGCGTATCTGCTCAAAGACGGCATCATCTCTCGCCAGATCCGGAAACTGACTTTGGCCAAACTGCTGAATAAACCACAGACGCTCGTTACCGACAGGATTCTCAAGCAGTGTGGCGACCAGATACGTGATCAAATTCAGCTCTTCGTCAAGTCGCGCAAACAATCGTTCCCGCACGACTCGCTGAATGTCTCGAACTGTCGGCCCGAAGTCCTCCTCAAGCAGATCTTCGTCGCCGGACACGGGTTGAGCGGCCTCATGCTGAGCGGTGACTGTGGGGCCCAGCAGCACTCTCATCACCTGCACCCATTCTTCGCCCGCTGCCGGCAGTGTTCTGCCTCCGATACGGTGATCTTCGCGAATCATGCCAATCTGCGCCAGCAGTTTCGCAATAAACCTGCGCCTGCCATCGCTGAAGGAGGCCCCCTCCAGATATCCGATTACGCGTCCATCGGCACGTTCCCATTTCGGATGATTCAACTGATACTTCATCAACGCGGCGGCGGTTTCGCCTCTCCGGAATGTTGAGTAACCCAGGGCGGCCGATGTCTTGATGATCTGCTGCTTCAGATACTCGTCCCGAAAATGGGGCCCGGTTTTCAACTGCCAGAACTCACGGGTAAACATGATGATGTCACCGGGCAGCGGTTTTACAACATTGGAACGGCGTGCGCGGCAGGTCGTGGGGCCGGTCTGTTCGACACGCAGGACGCCAATCGGGACGAAGTGATTTTCCACCCGGCGAATGACGGCCACCTGTTCGTCGACCTTCAACGTGTGAACGTCACCAAGGTCGATGAGAGCCGATCCGCGAGTCACGCCCTCAACATGGCCTAAGCCGTAGATCAGCCCCGACCGAATGACCTCGATTTCGTTCTGAGCAAAGGTCTGGGCGGACGAGGTGAGCAAAATAGCGAAGATGGCAACGTGCCTGCCAAATCTGAGGGAACCGCGGTTTTGTGGAATCATCGTCTGAGTCTCGTGCAAAGGGCGTTTCGTTCAGTCTAAAGCACGGGACCTTCGTGACCAAAACAATTCGTGGGTGAACAGACATTCAAGGCAAACGGATGGCGCCGTCGCACGCGAGACTTCCTTAACCGGTGCGGTCGGCTGCCCGTGGAAGACAGGTTAAAGCGTATCGGTTGTGCCGGGCACGCGGACTCGGTTTACTGTAGCAGTCGCTTTTCAGGCCACCGTCGGCCCGGCAGAGTTCTGCATCGTCAATTCGTTTAATGGCGTTACCGAGGTCTGAGATGATATCTGACGGTCTCGTGGCCGCCACACAACGTGCATGCCGGCAACAGAAGAATAACGTGCATTACAGAAGCTTCACTCATCTGTTCACCAGGACACTTCTGGTCGGCCTCGCAGCCATACTTGCTGGAAATTGCCAAACGCTGTTCGCACAAGGCGAACCCTCCCGACCGAACATCCTGATCATCTTCACGGACGATCAGGGCTACGGAGATCTCGGCT
>JAPYTO010000040.1:0-19369 GCA_029941865.1 Fuerstiella sp.
GCATTGCTAAACTCCAACGAGTTTCTTTTTCAGCATTGATGGCGAGAGGGTCGGGTTTCCTGCGGGGACGATGAAGTTCCTGAAGCAACTGAAGCGGAATAACGATCGCGACTGGTTTAACGACAACAAGCCACGCTACGAATCAACCGTGCGGGAACCGGCGCTGGCTTTTATTGAAGCGATGCAGAAGCCAATGCACCGTCTGTCGGAATGTGTCGACGTTGTACCGAAGAAAGTCGGCGGTTCATTGATGCGTGTTTAGCCCACAGATTCCGAGCGGTAGCTCGAACAGACCGGCGCAGCCGGCTCGCATAAACCGGCGAAGCCGGCGGTTACATGCCTGCCTGCAGAGCTCGCAGGTGACGTTCGAAGTGATCGGCCAGCACTTCTGTGTACGTGTCCGGATGAGAATCGAGTACGGAACGGACGGCTGGACCGAGTGTCGGATCGGTCAGAGTGGAACCGAAAGTGCAGTGCAGAATCTGACGACCTGGTTTCGTGAAACCTTTGCCTTCGGGAACTTCCGACCACAACTCAAGGTACTCCCGTTCCAGTTCCAGCACATCGCTGACATCGGCGGGTGCCGGAGCAGAATCAAGCGTGGCGGACACGTGATACGTGGCTTTGTCGACCTCATAGTGGCTGCGGCCGAAGTCGATGATCTGCCGGAACAGGGCTTCGTCATGACGAGCAACAACTCGCAGAGCTTCCAGATAGCTGGTACCTGCGGTCTTCACGTGAAACTGTCCCTTGGTTTGTTTTGACAGCAGTGAATACATCGAGACTTTGTCGGACCCGGAATGCAGACTGAGTTTGTAGCCGCCCAGCAGTGTTGCCACCGCCGCGTGTTCGCCCAGTGACGCTTCCAAAGCGTCAAGGTCGCCCTTGTAGTCGACACCTTTCTCAAGGTCACCGATGAAACGAGGTGCCAGACTGACCAGCTTCATGCCGCCCTGCAGACACTGATCGGCGATAATGTAATGTTCGGCCAGCGTTGTTGGCTGTTCCGTTTCGTCAACCGACAATTCTATTTCGTAGTCCTTGCCGGCATCGTCGTGAATTTTTTTGATGTAATCGCCCAGTGCAAGTGCTCGATCGATCGCCTTGCCGTATTTCACGGCGGCTCGCATACAGGCGGCTTCCGTCAACTCGATGGTGGTGCCGGTCGAAAGACCCACACTTTTGCCAACGTAACCGTCGTACCAGCTGGCCAGCCCTTTGACGTCCTCAAACTTGGCTCGGACGGTGGCTTCGTCGTAATCGTCTGCTGCCTGGTCCACGTCGTCGGAGGGATCGATGGTGAAAAACGTAAACCCAACGGCGGCGGTGACGTCGACGTCGGCGGGGGTCTTCAGGTGGTCCGCATCAGCGCCGACTTTGCCCGTCCAGCCGGCGGCCTGAGCTCCATTGAGTGCATCGTCCATGACATTTTGAGCGGTGCGCTGCGTGCGAGTCATTTCGCGAATGGACTGCTGCGGATAAATAGGTTCTATTCCGCTGCCCGCGCGGTTCATGGATTCCACATGTCCCGCAGTTGCCAGGCCAATGCGGTCACCGAAGCCAAAAGAAGGAGCCAGTCCAAGAGGTTCACATTTCATGTTCTAATCGTTTCTGTTCGTTTAGAGCTTTTTTGTATGACGTTTTGTATCGGTCCGCACAGCGGACCCTACGTTGGTGTTACCTGATTAATTGGCCACTTCGATGACGGCTTTGATGACGCCGGTTTCCGGTTTGGTCAGGGTCTCAAATTCGCCCACCACATCGTCGTAGCTGGTGCGGTGCGTAATCCACGGATCGGTGTTAATCGTGCCGTCTTCGATCAGCCCGATGATTCGTCCGAAGTCAGCCGGCAGAGCGTTGCGTGACGCCTTCAGAGTGATTTCCGGCTTGTGCAGTGTGGGATGCAGAAACGTCACGTCCTGCGTCGTAATGCCGACATAGACCAGGCTTCCGGTGTGAGCCACAAAGGCAAACGCGCTGGACATCGACTTATTGCTGCCAGTGGCATCCGTCACCACGGAGTATCTGTCGCCTCCGGTAATATCCATCGCCTGCCCGATTTCGCTGCCGTCGCCCTTGAACTGAATTGTGTGTTCGATGTTGTAGGTTTTGCGGCAGAAGTCCAATCGATCCGGATTCATATCCATCACGGTAATCGACGCTCCGGTCAGACAAGCGAATTCCAGAGTGGCCAGGCCAATCGGACCGGCTCCGATGATCAGGGCGTGCTCACCCTGCCCAGGATTGCCTCGGTCATTGGCGTGGCAGCCAATCGCCAGCGTCTCCACCAAAGCCAGCTGTTCCATGGAAAGTTTTTCAGACGGATGCAGCTTTTCCGCGCGGATCAGGAAGCGTTCGCACAAGCCGCCATCGACCATGACGCCGATGACGTCAAGTGTCTCGCAGCAGTTGGTGTTGCCTTTGCGGCAGGGATAACATTTCCCGCAGTTCATGTAGGGTTCAACGCTGCAGCGATCGCCGGGTTTGACGTTCGTCACTCCGTCACCGACGGCAACGACTTCCACGCCCAGCTCGTGGCCGGGAACGCGGGGATAACTGAAGAAAGGCATCTTGCCCAGGTAGCCGCTGATATCGGTGCCGCAAATGCCCATGCGATGAGTTCTGACCAACGCCTGACCTGCGGAGGGCTGACCGGGATCGTCGATTTCGACGTGTTCAAATCGCTTCGGTTCCTGAAGTCGAATGGCTTTCATGGCACGTGGTTTTCTGCAGAGAATGTTTCCAAATGTTTGCGTCATCGCTCACGAGAACGCCCGTTCCAGCTGTAATTGGTGTCTACATCCTTGTGGAATGTGCCCGGATCGCATTTGGACGGTGGCAAACGTTGGGTATTATAATGTGTGTCGATCTGATCGCCATGATGACGATAGCCGTCGAAAGTGTCTTGTCACCATCGGTAAGCTTTTGTAATTCATGGAAACATCCTGCAATTGAGCCACGTTTTACGATCAGCGGGAGCCGTCTTCGATTCCGACGGTCAGCTCGCGTTGTCTGAGGCAACTGCCTCGTTGGCTTTTTACTGGTTGTCGGGCCCGTTTTGTTTTGGAATAATTTATGACTTCTCAGTCACGACTCCTGCCATCTTCGGTCGATCGACGTCAATTGCTGCATCAACTGGGCGGCGGTCTCGGCATGCTGGGCGCCGCGACAATCCTGGCGCAGCGAAGTCGTGCTGCCGAAGGAACATTGCTGCATGCGGGCGGAACGCACTTCGCCCCAAAGGCCAAACGCGTGATTCACCTGTTCATGAACGGTGGTCCATTTCAGGCCGACCTGTTTGATCCGAAACCGGCATTGAAAAAGTATGCCGGTCAACGACCTGAGGGTGCGGATCTGGTGACGGAGCGACCGACCGGCGGCCTGCTGCCCTCACCCTTTCGGTTTCGACCTCACGGCGAAAGTGGTGTACCTGTCAGCGAACTTCTACCCAAACTGGGTCAGCACATCGACGACATCTGCGTGCTGCGTTCCCTGCACGCCGATAACCCCAACCACGGGCCAGCGCTGTTGCAGATGAATAACGGCACCATCCTGCCAACTCGCCCCAGCATGGGAGCCTGGTTTCTGTACGGACTGGGAACGGAAAACGAAAATCTTCCCGGTTATGTCGTGCTTTGTCCGGGACGTCCGGTGCGGTTCTCCATTTTATGGAACAGCGCCTTTCTGCCGTCGGCTCATCAGGGGACGTACATCAACCATTCCACAGTTGATCCGTCCACCATGGTGCCGCATCTGCGAAATAAAAAGTGGGACAAAGAAACCCAGCGTCGTCAGCTGGACTTGCTGCGTCAACTGGATGCACAGGTACAGACTCAGCGAGGTCCGGATCCGGCTTTTGATGCTCGACTGCAGTCACTGGAGACAGCCTTTCGCATGCAATTCCAGGCCAGTGACGCTTTTGATCTGCAGAAAGAGTCTAAGGACACTCGGGCAGCTTACGGAGCAGGCCACTTTGCTAATGGTTGCCTGCTGGCTCGGAGAATGGTGGAGCGCGGCGTCCGATTCGCGCAGGTGTATTATGGCAACGGGCAGCCCTGGGATACTCATTCCGGCCATGACCAAAAAGTGCCGAAGCTGTGCAAAGACATCGACCAGCCGATTGCTGCATTGCTGACAGACTTAAAAGAACGCGGCATGCTGGACGACACTCTGGTCATCTGGGGAGGCGAATTCGGTCGCACACCAACTTCAGAAAATGGCAACGGTCGCGACCACAATCATCACGGCTTCACGATGTGGATGGCGGGTGGTGGAATCAAAGGCGGCATGACCTACGGTGAAACGGACGAGTTTGGTTTCAAAGCTGTGCAGGACAAAGTTCACGTGCACGATATGCACGCCACCGTGCTGCACCTGCTGGGACTCGATCACGAGCGACTCACGTATCGTCATTCCGGACGCGATTATCGTCTGACGGATGTGCATGGTCGAGTTGTCCATGAGATCATTGCGTAGCTGCTTCGCGACGAAAAAAACGTCCGCTGTAATCACAGCACATTCTGTAGAAATCCGCGAACCTTAGAATCGCTGCACGTCTCCTACCCGATACGTTCGGTCAGCATCATGTCTGCTGACCATGTTTCGGTTCCCCTTAAAAGGAGACAACCAGATGATGTTACTGTACGGATTTCTCCGCGGCATCTCGGCGATCCTCCGTCGAGCTGCAGAGTGGAAGCACGGTCGTACGCGGAAAGCGTACGAATGTGCTGAGACCGCCTTTGGGGAACTGGAAACAAGCTGCAAGGCCGACGAAGTCGCTTTCGGGCGACCTCTCGATTACGCTCAGCAGTTGCGTTTGCTGAAGGCTTATGAACGTCGTGAAGTCGCAAAGGAACGATGGGTTCGTGCGGCGGAACGAATGAATCGACGTAAGAATGTTGACGGTAAGGTCCGCTCGCTAAGCGAAATGCGCCTGCCGTACACTTTCGGCCTGATCGACATGGCTTTCATTTTGCGAGTGCTTGATCACCTGGGCATCATGCCTCAAATCGAGCAACCGCTGCTGGAACGCCTGTACTCTGTGCTGTTCAATTAGTGCGTGTCGCACGGATGTGTAGCGTGTCCGGCGAGCAATTTCTCCGTTGAACGGTGGCGGAAGTCGCCGCACTTCGGTGAAGCGCGGTCTAAAGAGCAGACCAGAAACGGGTCTGTCTGATCCACGTTTGTGGCAGTGCCTGCGCCGGAGATCTGCAATACGGATCTCCAGCAAGGGCCCGTCACAAGTGAACGACCGACCGGACGCATGAGACTCTGAATCATCAGGTTCGGAGCGTAGCGCATGCCGGGATTGTTTCTCCGCAACTTCAATCCTTCATGCAAAAAATGCGGCCCGCTGTTTCCGAGCGTCAGTGCGGGTCGTTCTGCCGGTCGAACATTTCCCATTCGTTGATTGGCGAGGCATAGTGATTCTCGCTGACATGAGGTATAATGCGGCAGCGTGAACGGTGTTTCGTGCCGCATAACTCTGGCCTAGCGCATTTTACTTTTTGTCGTAGCGGAAGCCGCCAAGGCTTTCGACCTGTCACTGCCGAAATTCCTGGCGAATTCCGCTACAGAACGACCGCGTGATTTTGAAAACTGCTGCTATGAATCGGACCTGAGCACTTGCACGGTTCTGCCGAACTCTTCTCTGAAATCCACTGCTTACGCGAGCGGTAACCCGTTCGCTGGAATTTCGCTATGAAACATTTCTCAGCCGCCGCCGCGATCTTCTTTTGCGTGGCGACGTGTGCGGTCGCTGACGACTGGCCTCAGTGGGGAGGTCCAAACGGTGATATCGTATGGAGAGAAAGTGGCATCGTTGACACGCTGCCAACGGATGGACTGCTGCCACGAGCATGGTCGGCACCGGTGGGCGAAGGCTATTCCGGTCCGGCAGTCGCGAATGGCAAGGTGTATCTGACGGACAGAATTATCGCCGAACGCAACGAACGCATTTTGTGCTTCGACGCTCAGTCCGGAAAGCAGGTGTGGAAGCACGAATACCCCGCTCGGTATACCGTCAGTTATCCGGCCGGTCCTCGGGCGACGCCCGTCGTTAACGAAGGCCGCGTGTTCACAATCGGAGCAGTAGGCCACCTGTTTTGTATGGATGCGGACACGGGCAACCAGATCTGGAAGGCCGATTTTCAGGCCGACTATGGAACGGAACTGCCGAACTGGGGCATGGCCGCGTCGCCGATTGTTGATGGCGAGAAGCTGATCACTCTGGTTGGTGGCAGTGACGGAGCGCTTGTTGTGGCGTTTGACAAGGTCACCGGAAAAGAGATCTGGCGTTCGCTGGAAGATGATGCGGTTGGATATTGTCCACCTGTGATTCTGGAGTTCGGCGGACGACGACAGCTGATCGTCTGGCATCCGGCGGCTATTTCCTCGCTGGATCCTGAGACAGGCGGCGTCATCTGGGAAGTTCCGTGGGCGATCAGGTACGGTCTTTGTATTCCCATGCCACGTCAGGTTGGCAACCACCTGTTCCTTACCGCATTCTACGACGGACCCATGATGTTGCAGGTCGGCGCTGATAGCGCAGAGATTGTATGGCAGGGTGAGGGCACGGATGAACAGAATACGGACGGATTGCATTCGATCATGCCCACGCCGTGGGTAAATCGGGACAACATCTTTGGTGTCTGCAGCTATGGTCAGCTGCGCGGACTGAACGCAAAAACGGGTGAGCGACTGTGGGAAACCCTGGAAGCGACTGGAAGTGGGCGATGGTGGAACGCATTCCTCATTCCTCATCAACCCGATGGACAGGCGCAGTCTGCGAGCGACAGGTTTTTCATCCACAACGAACAGGGTGACCTGATCATCGCCGAACTCACAGCAGACGGTTACAATGAACTCAGCCGAGCCAGACTGGTCGAGCCGACTCGCAAAGTGCAGCGGCGGATGACCATCTGGTCGCATCCGGCATTTGCCATGAAAAGCGTGTTCGCTCGAAACGACAAAGAACTAGTGCGAGTGAACCTGGCGGCGCGATAGAAGCAACCGCTCCCTGTTCGAGATCCGGAATATTCCTTACTTGACGTGTTATGGCTGATTCCAGAGTGATGTGGCACCAGTTTTTATCCAACAAACGCATTGGCAGTTCGAAGCCCGCGACAGATGAACGCGATGCGTCGCGGTCGGAGTTCCACAAGGACTACGATCGCATCATCTTCAGCAGCGCGTTTCGTAGGTTGAGTGATAAAACTCAGGTCGTGCCATTTCCGACGTCGGACTATACGCGGCGCCGATTGACGCACAGTCTGGAAGTGTCCTGTGTGGGACGTTCACTGGCGACCAACGTTTACGAGATGGTCGGCACCGAAATCAGCCAATTGGTTTCTCAGGGAGACTTTGAAGCCATCGTGGCCGCGGCCTGCCTGGCTCACGATATCGGCAATCCGCCCTTTGGTCACTTTGGCGAAAAGGCAATACAGGGCTGGGCAGCGGAAGTTCTGCAGGAAGCAAAGTTTGATTCGCTGACAGCTGTCGAACGCAGCGATCTGACCCTGTTTGAAGGGAATGCTCAAAGCTTTCGAGTGCTCACGCGACTGCAGATGAGCAATCGTCGTGGTGGTATGCGTTTGACGGCTGCCACCCTTGGCGCCCTGGTGAAATATCCTCGTCCCAGCCACGTTGTGGGAACTTCGCACTACAAAAAACACGGCTGCTTTCAGGATGACAGTGAACTGTTTGCCGAAGTGTTCGAAACAGCAGGGCGCTGCGCCGATGATCTGCAGCAGTTCGGACGGCATCCGCTGGCCTTGTTATCCGAAGCGGCCGACGACATCTGTTACGCCATCATTGATCTGGAAGATGGCTGCAAGGCGGGACTCATTCCGGAACCTGACGCCATGGAGATTCTCGAAAACCTGCGGGCCGGATCGACCGGTTCGGCTGAAATGCCGGGATCTGATCGGCTGTCGATGGGGCGAGCGATGGTCATCAACGAACTCGTAAATCAAAGCGCGGACGTTTTTCAGTCTCACATGACCAGCATCCTGGATGGCAGTTTCATGGGTCCATTAATCGACCGGACTCCCGCAGCGACTCCTTACAAAACAGCCAAGAAAATCTCGTTGCGACACGTGTTCAACAGCGAACGGGTGCTGGAACTGGAAGCGGCCGGCTATCAAGCCATTCAGGGGCTGATGAAGATTCTTGTGACAGCGGCCCTGGCCGATTCACCCAGTGGATTTGATCAGCACGTCAGAAAGTTGACGAAACTGCGGATTGACCCGGAACAGTCTATCTACCAGAAACTGCTGGCCTGCACAGACAAAGTGAGTGGCATGACGGATCGTTACTGCGTGGAACTGTTTCGAAAACTATCCGGACATGCACAGATTTGAGGCCGGTGCCTCAACCCATGCGAACTGCCGCTCGGAATCGAACGCTGTTTCCGTAGGTCGTTGATTCTCATTCCTCCCATGCCCGTGCGAAAAATCTGTTCGTCAAGAATCCTTTGTAAAGATTTTGAGATGGTGTTCCCAGGCTGGCATCGCACGTTTTCTGCCGCCACCGTTCTTGCGGTGATCATCGTTGGTTGTGGGCCACCTTCGCGACCCGTTGAGGAAATCACAACGGCTCCCGAACAGATTTCTCCGGCGGCGGCGATCACCGTCGGCGAACACGACTGGCCGTGGTGGCGAGGGCCTGCGCGGAACAATGTGGCGACGTGTGAAACCGCTCCAACACAGTGGAGTGAATCAGAAAACATCGTCTGGAAGCGCAAGGTGGCTGGGCGAGGTCACGGTTCGCCGACGGTCGTTGGCGACAGGATCTTCCTGTGTACGTCTGACCAAGCCGCTGGAAAACAGTCCGTCCTTTGTTTCAGTCGGGCGACGGGTAAGCAATTGTGGCAAACAGAAATTCACTCGGGCGGATTGCCCGCGAGCGGCGGCATGCATCCGAAGAGTACTCATGCAAACTGTACCGTGGCCTGTGACGGGACGTCACTGTTTGTCGGCTTTCTGAACAATGAGCATGTTCGAGCGACCTGTCTGACGCTGGATGGAGATATCCATTGGCAGACGGAGCTTGGTTATTTCGTGCCGAAGTTCGGTTATGCGGCTTCGCCGTGCCTGTTCGAATCCCTGGCTATCTATTCTGGTGACAACCGCGGCGGTGCCTTTATCGCAGCCGTCCATCGTGACAGTGGAGACATCGTGTGGCGAAAAGCCAGGAATGACGCGGACACGTATTCCTCTGCCATCGTGGCCGACATCAACGGCCGGAATCAACTGATCATCAGCGGCGACGACCGGGTTGCGGCCTATGATCCGTCAACAGGTGCCGAAATATGGAGTTGTCCCGGAACTGCCTCTGCGACGTGCGGAACGGCTGTCTGGAAAGACAACCTGGTGTTTGCAAGTGGCGGACATCCAGCGCGGCAGACCATCTGCATTGACGCCACTTCGGGGGACAAGGTCTGGGAAGACGGAGTGAAGTGTTACGAACAGTCGATGCTGGTTGCCGACGATCATCTGTACGCTGTGACGGACGATGGCATTGCGATCTGCCGGGACGCGGCATCCGGAGCTCGCAAGTGGCGACACCGACTGACTGGCCCTGTCAGTGCGTCACCGGTTCTGGTCGGCAATCTGATCTATGCTACCAACGAGTCCGGCACGACGTGGGTTTTTGAAGCGAACCCGGCAGCCTACACGCAGGTGGCAAAAAATCAGCTGGGCTCGGAATCGTTCGCTTCATTCGCGGTGTGCAATAATCAAATCTTCACACGCGTGGCCGACGGAAATGGTCCGGCTAGACAGGAATTCCTGTACTGCATCGGCGAAAGTTCGATTGAAGTGGACTGAACAGTTTCGACGGGCGACCCATTCAAGCTCAACGCGTCAGCGAGTGAGTCGAGTGCGCTTGTGAAACACACTTGCTTGCGCTGCGAGCTTGTATAAAAAAACCAATCCCATCTTCGACAAACGAAATTCTGCAAGGATTGGAAACTCCGTTGTAGAAGACTGTCACTCAATTTCCGCTTCAGGTTGCCACGGAACCGGCCCTGGGATGTGGCGACTGCTGAACACCAGACGCCCTCCGTCCGGTGACCAGGCTCCGTGAAAATTGATCTGTTTCATCGGCTGAGACTCCAGCAGTGATAGTTCCGAGGTCGCCAGGTCGAGGACGAACAGCCGATTGCCGGAATGTTCTGTCGACTTCATCGTCAGCAGGATGCTTTTTCCGTCCGGATGCCAGCCCAGGTCGGGGTCAGCGTTCTGTGTCGTGAGCACTCGGAAACCTTTCGAGGAACCATCAACGGATGTGAGAGCGATCTCCGTTTTACCGTCCCTGACGGATCCTTTGAACGCAATCTGGCGACTGTCGGGCGACCACGCCATGTCGCCAGCGCGGATTGAGCCTGGTCCCTGCACTTTCCGTCATGCCATCATTCCTCTTTCCATTACTCAGGCGAAACAACCACGACAGAATCAATCCGGTCGTTCAATCCAAAAGACGGAAACCACACCCAGACGCGAAAACGTTTCAGAGATCACGTATTTTGGCGAGATTTGCCAATGCCCTGATCCACTCCTTAACGTCGTTCGACTCCCGCATTTCACGCCCGGTTTCAACTCGCGTCTGCGAAACCCACTGCGGTTCGTTTGGGCAGCCGCATTGCGGTAGTTTATCGAATCCGCCACCGAGGCAATCGGCTGGACGACCTGGATTACCAAACCGCTGACGGCAGCCTGCAGGATATCCTACTGCTATGATGACGCAGAGGTCTCATGCAACGGCCGAGATCGGGTACGATAAGATGACGTTCACGACTCTCTTCCTGTCCTCCGGGAAAGCGGGACAATGACTCGACGAATCACACTCTGTCTTTTCGTTTGTTCCCTTGTCCACCTGTGCAACGCAACGTCGGCGGCGCAGGAAACGGCCCTATCGGGTTCGCAGGGCACAATGTTGTGGATTTCAGACATACACTTCGATCCGTTCTACGGCGGTGAGGTGACCAGGCTGGCGAATGACACGAATGACGGGTGGCGGGACCATACTGAGTGGGGCGCGATCATGGCGAAGATGCCAGGCAACTCGGCCTGCTCACCTTCCGGCAGCGACGCCAACAACTTTCTGCTGGACAAGGTTCTTAACCGAGCGGCCGTGGTGCTGAACCAGAAGCCGGACTGCATTCTGATCACCGGCGATTTTCTATCGCATAATTTTTCAAACGATTACTTCAAGAACAGTCAGCTGCCAGGATCGCTGACGACGACGGAATTACACAATCGCTTTATCGATCAAACGATGGCCTATCTGGCACTTTCTGTTTCCAGAGCATTTCCCAACGTGCCCGTGATCGCGACATTGGGAAACAACGATGCCTATTGCGGTGACTACGACATCCGAGGCAACTCCGGGTTTCTGATCAACACTCGACGGACATTTCAAAAATACTTTCTGCCGCAACTTTCAGCAGATTTCGAAAACGTGGGAGGCTGTTACTCGACCAGCATCCCAGGCACGAAGCACACGTTCGTCGTCCTGAACTCGATCCCGTTCATCTCTGACTACCCGGAATCCTATCGCATCACAGGAATACCAAAGCTGCATTCGGTCTGTAGCCCCTTAAGAACTGTTAATCTGGTGGACGAATATGACTGGCTGACCAGGACGATTGATGGCTGTGGGGCATCACAGAAAGTCTGGATTGCGTGCCACATTCCGCCCGGCGTGGCCTGTTACAACGGAGCTCAAAACTGGGCTCGTCCGGTTGCTGATGGCGGGGGACAGGTTCCGTTTGTGAATAGATTCCGGAAGTATTACCTGAATCAGAAAAACCACTTTGCGGGTGTATTGACCGGTCACTCTCACGCGGCCGAATTCAAACTGATTCGGGACAACGATGGCCACGGACCGCCTGTCTCCTTTGTTTTGATGGCGCCTTCCATCGGCAGAAATCATCGAAACAACGCGTCGTTTCGTGTCACGAATTTTGACCGGCACACGCTGGCAATCAATGACTATACGACCCACTGGCTGGACGGTTCTCAGTCACCCCCGACATGGGGTACTCCGTTCACCTTCTCAAAGACGTATGGCCAACCGGACGTATCGCCGCAGTCCCTGGCCGCCGTGCTGGCTGCCATAAATTCCGGAAAGATGGCCCCCAGCGGCATGACGTACCTCGACCAGTACTTCTATGACTACAGCACGCGCAATGGTGCGAAGAACAGCCGATCGAGAACACACTACAAGAATGCATTGAGCAGTATTCTCGGCCCTTGAAACAGTGGTGGTGAGCATCATGCTCATGACATTGCACAGGAGTCGGCAGCGTTGTGGCGAGCCGTATTTGCTGCATGAAAGCAGTTTGCTTATTCGCACGAATCGTTCCGGCTGGTGTTGTTGAGCGTTATCGAGGACCTATTCAGGGTTTGGGCGACCAGTGGTCTTGGTCGCTGTACTCAGTTTTTTCTGAAGCATCCCTCTGGCCTGATTGATCGCCTTTAACGTCGTGTCCAGGCGTTCGGCTGCCGTCTGTTCTCCGGAAAATACCTCCAGCCGATCCATCATATGAATGCCTTCACGGATCGATTCGGAAATGGCGGCACCCCGACCGTCGACCGTCACGTAAATTGGGCTGGTGTGTGCGAATCGCAGCCGCGAAGGCCGATGCTCAACGCGGTGTGGTTATCAGGGACAACACTGTTGCCGTTTCGCTTCAGAATCAGCACGCGACACGGGATCGGGGTGTCGTTGTCATCAACGACCTGCAGTTCAAGCGTGCTGGCGAACGAAGTCTGAGACTGCACAACAACGGCGATAGACCCGACCAAAACGGCCAGCAGGTTCGGAAGGGCACGTTTGGAAAGGATCATGGCGTAAGGCCTTTGAAGCAATCGTGATAACAAGGTGATGAAGCTGAAGTCGTGAGACTTCAGACGGAAAAAACAGAATGCAGACACTCCACTTGACCTACGGATCAGGATTCACGATCGGCATCTGCGCATCAACTTTATCTCGCCATGCGTCGAGTTGTGCTTGAAGTTGTGCGGCTTTGTCGGAGTGCCTGTCCGCCAGGTTGGTCGCTTCGCCCAGGTCGTTGGCGAGATTAAACAGTTCAAGTCGGTGGTCTCGATGGTATTCCAGCAGCTTCCAGTCGCCGACGCGGATACTGCTGACTGGTTCTGTGGTTTGATAATAGTGTGGGTAGTGCCAGTACAGCGAATCGCGTTCGAGTCCAGCTGTCGGATCTTTGAGCAACTCGACAAGACTTTCGCCATCAACGTGCGCATTGTGCTGTGCGTCACCGTCTAACCCAAGTACTTCGCTAATCGTCGGGTAGAAGTCGCATGTCGTCACCGGTTCATGGCTGATGCTTCCTGGTCGTGTAACACCTGGCCAGCGAATCATCAGCGGGACTCGAACACCGCCTTCGTATAACGAGCCTTTGCCGCTGCGCAGGGGATGATTGTTTGTGACCGTGCTGCCATGCCACTTGTTGATAAACCCGCCGTTGTCGGATGTCAGGATGACCAGCGTCTGGTCTTCGATGTCAAGACGCTTCAATTCACTCAGGATGCGGCCGACGTTTTGATCCAGCGATTCGACCATCGCGGCATAATTGGCGTTGGTGTGGTGGAAGTCGCCATCGCTCAACCGTTCTTCAAACTTTGCCGTCAGCTTTGGTGGACCTTCGATCGGTGTGTGTACGGTGTAGTAGCACATGTTCAGAAAGAATGGCTGCTCTCCCGCATTGGCGATGATCCTGATCGCCTCGTCGGTCAACCGATCGGTCAGGTACTCGCCTTCGCTTCCGCCCTCCAGTCGCGGCACGTAACGCAATTCCTTTCGGTTTCCCCATGGCCCGCGATACGGATAGAAAAAAGTCGGCGGACAGCCCCAAAACGTTCCGCCGACATTCATGTCGAACCCCTGCAACTCAGGATAATAGCCGGCCGTTCCAAGGTGCCACTTTCCAATATGAGCCGTATAGTAACCGGCCTCGTGCAGCATTTCGGCCAGAGTTGTGTACCGATGAGCAAGGTTGCCTTCCACGACCGGCGGAATCATTGGTCGATGCTGTGGCGGATTCGCAGACGCTTCGTGCCAGATCGTCATGTGCAACCTGGCCGGATACATGCCCGTCAGGATCGAAGCGCGAGTCGGTGTGCAGACCGGCGCGGCCGCATAGGCATCCGTGAACTTCATGCCGGTCCGGCAGAACTGATCAATATCAGGAGTGCGATGCAAGTCGGACCCGTAACATCCGAGATCCGCCCAGCCAAGATCGTCGACCAGTATCAATACGATGTTCAGAGCGCTGCTGTCTTCGGCGGGTAATGCCACGCTTGTAGTGCCTGACGACATCAGGGCGGCAATTACGACAAGGATCGGTGTGGTCATACGGAGAAGGTTAAGCATGTCAGTTTCTCGTTAGTGCCTTCCGAGAGTCCGTGCGATCCCGGTAATCGAATAGCTGAGAGACAATCGAGCCGACAGAGTTGAGGCCGACGTATTCCACTGAGAATCCCTTCACGCGCCGTCCAGTCCAGCGACTGAATGTACTCTGGCAACGTCGTTGACGGAATCCACTGATACTTACTCGCCGCCCTGTCGCCTGCTTCCGAACTTTCTGACGCCGTGATTCCAATGACACGGAAGCTAGTCAACCAGCACCAAAGCAGGCCGCGTAAAACGCGGCGTCGATGAATCTTGCCCGACATCGTGCGGCTCGCGGAAACGGCCGACATATCAGCCTTCAGAACGATTTGCGACGGGACAGAAACGGCAGGACATTGCGTGAGTTGCCTCCATCGCGTGAAAGAGGATTCCGGAAGACACGTTTGCGGCGTAGCATATTGGTGGCTGTGACGCCGCTGCTCTATCATCCGTCGGTTGTCTTTTTTCTTTGACTCCATAAACACGGCCAACAATGGCATCTCCCAACATTCTTTGGCTGTGTACAGATCAACAGCGGTTCGACACCATTCACTCGCTGGGCAACGATCTGATCCACACGCCAAACATCGATCGGCTCGTTGGCGAAGGCGTTGCGTTCACTCAGGCGTACTGCCAGAGTCCCGTGTGCAGTCCCAGTCGAGCTTCATTTCTAACCGGACGTTATCCACGGACCACGCGTTGTCGCCAGAACGGTCAGACCATTCCTGCGGACGAAGTCCTGGTAAGCCGAATGTTTGCGGACGCGGGTTATCGATGTGGTCTGGCCGGAAAACTGCATCTGGCCTCGTGTTCCGACGGCAAGGTCGAAGAACGCGTCGACGACGGATACCACGACTTCCTCTGGTCTCATCATCCACAGCCCGACTGGCCGGAGAACGCGTACACTCAGTGGCTGCACAGCAAAGGGCAGTCATGGGAGGAACTGTATACCGGTCCCTCCACCGGCTTCGTGAAAGAAGGCGTGCCGGCGGAATTCCACCAAACCACATGGTGCGCGGAAATGGCGATTGACTTTATCAGGGAGAACAAAGATCGCCCGTGGTTTTTCAGTTTCAACTGCTTTGACCCGCACCACGCCTTCGACCCGCCGCCGGAATATATGGCAAAGTACAAACCGGACGATATACCGCTGCCAAAAACGATGCCTGGTGAACTGAGTTCGAAAACAACCTTTCAACAGCTCGATTCCATCTGGGCTCACAACAGTCCGGGTGAGTTCCACACGGCCGGAATCACCGACCATGATCGACGGCAGGTGACGGCCGCGTACTACGCGATGTGCGAACTGATCGACGACCAGGTCGGACGAATTATGCACAGTCTGGAGCAGTCCGGGCAGCGTGAGAATACAATCGTGATCTTCATGTCGGACCACGGAGAAATGCTGGGTGACCATGGCCTCTATTTCAAAGGCCCGCATTTCTATGACGAAGCCATTCGCGTTCCACTGGTGATTTCGTGGCCCGGACGGTTTCAGAGCGACCTGCGTGTTGATGGTTTGACGGAACTGGTCGATCTGGTGCCGACTTTGTTGGAAGCCGCCGACCTGCAAGTGCCGGAACGTGTCCAGGGCAGATCACTGCTTCCGCATCTGACGGGAAACGCAGATTCAGCGCACCATCGTGAGGCTGTCTTCTGCGAGTACTACAACAGTTGGACTCACGACAATGCTTACGGAACGATGCTGCGAACAAGCGACCGGAAAATTGTCGTCTACCACGGTACAGATCAGGGCGAACTCTACGACCTGAAGTCGGATCCCGACGAATTCACCAACTTGTGGACGTCGCCCGATCATCAATCCATGAAGCTGCGTTTGATGCAGCAGTGCTTCGACGCCAGTGTGCTGAGTATGGACCCGTGCCCACCAAGACGCGGTGCGTTTTAACTCAGTGATCACACAGCCACGTCGTAGACTTCAATCTGGCCGAAATCAGGAAAGACACCGTCGACCATCGTCTTTGGCTGCCCCTGAGCGCCAACGAGGATAAGTTGGTGCCCGTCCAAAGTGAAAATCGCCTCTGTGACCCGGAACCCCGTCTTGAGTGTGGCGATTCGAGCGCCGAAAGCCAGATCAAACATGGTTGCGTTCCAATCACCACCGCGCAGACGACCACCCATCACGAATTGCTGGCCATCCGGATGCACAGCGAGGGTTTCCATCAAACCTTCACCCGACTCGCCCTTGTGAGTTTCGTCGATCATGCGTGGTTCCGGTTCAGTCCACGCCCACTTCTGCCAAAGCTGTCGTCCATTGCCAGCCATCGGATCTCGCATCGGCCCCATTCCAGCCAGCAGCAGTTCCTTACCGTCGGGCGTGAATTCCAGGGCAAAGATTCCGCCCAGGTAACAGTGACTCTTGATGATGCCCCAACTGGTAAAGTCTGGTGTTGTGAAACTCGCCGCCAGCTCAGCCGAATGAGCATTCCAGACTCGAACTTCGCCCATCAGGTTTCCAGCAGCAACGAACTGACCGTCCGGACTGAAGGCAACGGCCTGGACAGACGGAACATGCGGCAGGCTGTGTTGAATTTCACCGGTCTTAGCGGAAATGATTTTGACGGACGGCTCGCGTTCCGGCAGAAAAGCGGCTGAGCTGCCATGCTGGCCAATTTTTTCTGACGATTCGTTCCTGGGATCGACCAGATAAATCCCGTCCATGCAGGCCGCGACCAGTGACGTCCCGTCGTCAGAGACGGAAGTTCCCAGGATGCCGGTCGGCATTTTGAATCGCGCGGTTTGATTAAGTGAGGTGGGTTTCATGAATAGCGAAGTTCTTCAGCTTGTAAAAACGTCACGTCAAACCAGTAATTCGGCGATCGGAGCGGCGTCTTCTTCGACCCGCTGAAATGTCGGTAATCCCGGCAGATCGTATTCCTCATGAGGGTCGATTCCCAGGGCGCTGAAGATGGTGGCAAACAGCCGGCGATTATCGACCTGTCCCTCGACAACCTCTGCCCCAAATTCATCGGTCGCTCCAAAAACGACTCCTGGTTTGATGCCGGCTCCTGCCATGGCAAGGCTCCAGGCATTGGGGAAATGGTCACGGCCACGAGCTTCATTCATCCAGGGTGATCGGCCGAATTCTCCCATGGCGATGACCAATGTGTCTTCCAGCATGCCGCGATCTGTCAGGTCCGTGACCAGCTGGAACAGAACATTGTCCAGCTCCGGCACCAACATCTGGTGCATCTCATGCTGGAAAACGTGATTGTCCCACGGCATGCCGTTGGCGACCATGACGAACGTGGAACCGTTTTCGATCAAATGGCGTGCCTGCAGGACATATTGAGAAAACGCACCGCCACCGTAGCGCTGCCGATCCTTCTCTGGCAGTTGTTCCATGTCAAACAGCGGCGCACAACTCATAATTCCTTTAACCCGTTCGAACGCTGCGTTGTACGAAGCGTCCGCTTCGCTGCGCTGATCGTTTTCGAATTTGCGGCTTAGAAACTTTCGTAATGCTTCGCGGTCGGTATGGTCAACTTCGGAAAGCGTCTCCGGTCGCAGCAGATCGGGGATTGCATACTCGCCGCCAGCACGCACCGGACCATACTCGGCCCCCAGCCAACCGGCCCAGTTACCAGCTTTGAATCCTTTAAACTCATTGCCCTCTGGACAGGGATCCAGCAACACGAACTGCGGCACGGGACTGTCAAGCTGCCCCAACTGCTCCGCCACCACCGAACCCAGAATCGGTCTGACGAATGGCTGCCGCGGTCGATCGCCACGGTGATTTCCTGGTGATCGTTTCTGCGTTCGTACAGAAACCACACCACGCCCTGATCAGAGTCTGATTCGGGACGCGCCAGGAGTATTTCCGCCACGACTTTGTTCCACGGGCGATTCTGGCGGAAGACACGCTCCAGCCATGCCCTCCATTGATACTGCTTCCGGTCGTCGTAATCGTCCGACTCACATCGACCCATCAACAGCGTGTCGAATGTATCGGCAAAATGCTGGACATGATCTTCGCTCTCCAGCAACAATTCAACAAGCTTTGCACGTTTGTCGGATCGCTCTTCGACAAGGTAGGTCTGCGATTCATTAACCGTTGGAACTCGGCCCACCAAATCAAGATAAAGTCGCCGCACAAAGACTGCGTCGCTGCATTCGTCGGCAGGTGTGATGTCCGATGTCCGCCAGCCGTCAATGATCTGTTCGTCGATCCTTGCGACAGTGGCGTTGATGTTCGCATCAGATTCTTCGGCCTGAAGCGGCGCTGCGATGGCAACGAAGACGCCAATGAGAACAGGCGTACAGCAACGTAGCGCCCGAGTCGCTGAAAGACCGCTTGTGTTCACTGGATCACATTGACTCAGAGCGCGGCCATGCGGTGTTCGGGGCGGTAAATGCCGCAGCAGTTCGCCTGGATTTGGAACGAATGAACGGTTACACATGGGAAAGTTTGATAGTAGCGCAGGCAGGTAAAGTGTGGGGGCGGGGGGTGCATTATAGATAGCAGGTTACAAATGTAAAAAGCTTTCCCTCTGACGGGCCAGGGATTAAATCCATGGAAGTACGGCATTGCCGTCTGACACCGGAAAAAACTGACAGGTCAGCTGCCGCGCCGCTGTCTTGCGCGGCTGGCTTCGTGTTCACTCACGTTTCGGCCTGCCTGCTCACTGAATCGCCCACAGCGATCCGCGACATCAAAAGATTCGACGAACCTGTTGACTGCTCCAGAGAATCATGCGTGCCACCCCGGCAGAACCAGAGACCCGGTCTTTTCAAAAGACCGGGTCTCTGCGGCACCTCAATGAGCGATCGTCCGGACTGAAATTGCACAACACAGTTGGCAGTGATATCCTCCAGTGATTGGTCAACGAAATCGGCCGAAGCCTGACAACTCTGAATCGCCGGACTTATGTTCGATTTACGTCGCATACACGTCGCATACACGTCGCATACACGTCGCATTCATGGCACAAGT